>JAQVGK010000100.1 GCA_028696755.1 Bacteroidales bacterium
TTTTTAGTTTAAAACTATTGAGTGGTAGTAACGATAAATGAAATAACAATATGGGCAAATCAGAAAATATTAAAAGAGCAAAAAAGCTTAAAGAAGCGAAAAGAAAAAGAGAGTCAGATGCACAAATAGCGCAAGGATTAGGTCCGGCAGGCAAGGCTATACAGCAAAAGAGTAAAGAAATGGGTGTCGAAACTCGACTTAATACGTCGGGTGTGAAATATTCCGATTTGTTAAAGGAATTTATTGACCCCATATTACATAAAAATGACAGTATCTCTATGATAAAGCTAAAAGTTGGTTTTGGCGCATTGGTTTGGAATGCCACAATAATGGGTGAGAAGGACGAAAAACATATTTTATCCGCAAAAGAAGAAGTGTTAAAGCTGTCTCCCAACGATCGAGATCTTGAGCAATTATTCGATGAAATGGTACGACGTAAGCAGGAGGAGTTTTATCAATTTAAAAATATTATTGTTAAATATGAATTGCGAAAAATCCGTGGTTTAGATTATGATTTAACCGTTGCACATACTCCAACAGTTGAATAGAAAATCTTATTGATGTTTGTAAAAGCTAATGGTGTTGCATTTATTATACCCCATAAGGTATAATTCAGTCCAAAAACATAATATTATACCCGATAAGGTATAATCAAATCAGAATTACAAATTATTATACCCTATATGGTATAAAGTAAAAACTAATCCGTATATTTGTACCCGAAAAGGTATAATTTATGAGAATTAGCGAATTTGTAAAAAGTAGAAGAAAGGCGGTAAAGCTTACACAACTAGAGCTGGCAGAGAAAGCTGGTGTAGGTTTGCGTTTTCTACGTGACCTTGAACAGGGCAAAGAATCTTTACGTCTGGATAAGGTAAATCAGGTGCTGAAAATGTTTGGTCATGAGGTTGGAGCGGTAATAAGTAAAGAAAACGACTGATGGAAAAAGTTTAAAGTGCCAAATAACAGAAAATTAAACGTTAATTAAAATGGCAACTAAATAATTACAAAAATTCTTTACAGCATCCCAACATCCTCCATCATCTCATCTTCGGGAGTGATTTTTATAACTTGATTTATTTGGTCGATGAGGTTTTGCTTGTCCTTAGGCAGTGTTCCAGCCAGTGCGAGATTATTTGAGACGTGGTTGGAGCGAAAGATGATGCTACCTTCGTTTATGTTTTCGAGAAAAAGTTTTAGTTCTTGCAAAAGCTGAACAATGGTTTGCTGCTTATACTCGCCGCCAAATTCGCGAATGAAATTTGCCGTTCCTCTCGGAAAACTTAAGGTAAGCGTAGAAAGATACTTTGGCTGTGCGATATTTATAAGTTTTGCAGAGTTTATGGCGTGCTGCTGCCAGTATTCGGTACCTCCTAATCCGTTGAGTATCATTGCAGATGTTTCGATGCCAGCAGCTTTTGCTTTAATAATTGATTGCGCTGTTGTGTCAAAACTTTCGCCTTTGTTTACCATCGTTAAAACTTCGTCGTCGCCACTCTCGATTCCGATGTAAACGAGTTTAAGTCCAGCAGAGCTAAGATTTTGCAACTCTTCGTCAGTTTTTGAGAGAATATCACTGGGCAATGCGTAGGCAGAAATACGTTGCAACTTTCCAAATTTTGAATTTACAATCTGTAAAACTTGCATCAGTTTATTGTACGATAAAACCATTGCATTTCCATCTGCAAGAAAAACTCTACGAACGCCAGAGTAATAATCGGCAAGAACTTCTGCCTCCTTTTCGATTTGTTCGATAGGCTTAATCCTGAATTTTTTGGATTTGTACATCTCGCAAAAAGCACACTTATTGTGCGAACATCCCAGCGTAATCTGAAGTATAGCCGAATACGCCTCGGCCGGCGGTCGAAACAGTGGTTGGTCGTATGTGATGGGTAGGAAGAACATGGGGGGGTTAATTGTTAATAGTAATTATTTTGTATGCGGTAATCGGTAATCGGTAATCGGTAATCGGTGTCGGTAATCGGTTGGTATGTCGGTGGTTTTCTGCAAAATATTGACTGTTTTATTTGGTATAGTAATAGATTTTGTAAGCGGGGGCTTAGGGTAGAGTTATGCTTTTTTGCAAAAGCTTGACGATTTTGCAATCATGTTGCCAAGCATTTTGCCTAAACTCTCGTATCTTTTAATCAAGCTATCAGCAGTTTCAGCACTAATGTAATTATGATCGAGCGAAGTTTCAATCCAGTGTTGAGTTTCTAATTGTTCTGCATCAGAATCTGTTAATTTGCTTTCAAAATGTCTGATGTATCTGCGCTTGCCCCATGCTTCTGCAATCTGAGCACCAACCGACCGTGAAGATCTTCTTATTTGACTTGTTAATGAATACAATTCTTCTTTAGGGAAACTCTTTGTTAATTCAAAGATTTCTTTTGCCAATTCTCTAGCTAATTTATATACCTCTAAATCTCTGAAAGACTCTACAAATGCCATACAATTATGATTTGTTTAATTAAAACTCAATCTAAACGATTGAACCGCTTACCGCTTTCAACTTACCCAACAGTTAGCAGTTGGCTAAATCTCTGTATAATCAACCGACCTACCGACCACTGCTCACCGCTTACCGCTTTCAACTTATCCAACAATTAGCAGTGTGCCAAATCCCTGTAAAATCAACCGACCTACCGACCACCGCTTACCGCTTACCGCTTACTGAACCACCATAACCCTCAAATCCACATTTACACCCAAATCAATTGGTGCAGCAGTTCCGTTAAAAATTGCAACTTTGATATTACCTGCCGAGCTGATGTAGATTGTAAACATGCAGCCTTGTAAATCGGTTGCAAGAGTTCCGGTAACAATATCGCCAAAATCAACACCTGCAACTGGGATGTCGGCAGAAATCCAGGTTGTAGCTGGGTTAATGATGCCTGGACTGAGTAATCCGACAGAGTTGTTACTTACACCTATAATTGGAGTAGATATTTTAACCGAATCGGCAGTAATTGTAACATTAACGCCATTTACACCAGCAATAGTTTTAAGAACTGGATCGCTGCCTGTTACACCAACCGGAATTTGTCCGTCTGTTGCTTGTGGCAATGCTGTAAACTGACCGCTTCCATTTCCAACAAGAATCCCACCATCGGTATATGTAGCTGCTCCTGTTCCTCCATTAGCAACTGGTAGTACTCCAGTAACTTTGGTGGTGAGATCAATCGTTCCGTCGGCAATATCTTCGTTTAAAATTGTTAAATCAAGAATCTCATCTGTTGTTACAGCACCTGTCGAAATATCTTCAGCTAAAATTGTCTCATCCAGAATTTCATCCGAAGTAACAGCACCTGTTGAAATATCAATGGCTAAAATAGTTTCATCCAGAATTTCATCTGTTGTTACGGCTCCAGTAGCAATATCTTCAGCTAAAATGGTTTCGTCGAGAATTGTACGTGAGTTTATTGCACCAGTAGAAATGTCAAGATTACGGATTGTAGTATCGCGGATTTCGGCTGAGGTTACAGCATTGGTAGCAATATCTTCGGCTAGAATTGTTTCGTTAAGGATAGTGCGAGTATCGATTGCGCCAGTAGATATGTCAATATTAAGAATTGTAGAGTCGAGAATTTCGATTGTAGTAACGATTCCAATGTCGAGATCTTCGGTTTGAATTGATCCGTTTGCAATTTGCTCTGATCCAATAGCACCCTCAGCTACATCTTCGCCAAGAATGGTTCCATTTAAAATTGTGCGTGTATCTATAGCCCCAGTTGCTATGTCAATATTTAAAATTGTAGAGTCGAGAATTGTTCGAGTATCAATTGCGCCAGTAGCTATATCTATATTAAGAATTGTCGAATCTAAGATTGCACGAGAATCAACCGCACCTGTTGCGATATCAATGTTTAGTATTGTTGAATCAAGGATTGTGCGAGAATCCACTGCTCCTGTGGCAATGTCAATATTTAAAATTGTAGAATCAAGAATGGCGCGGGTATCAACGGCACCTGTTGCAATATCAATATTTAAAATTGTAGAATCCAGAATTTCTTCTGTTGTTACTGCTCCAATTGCAATATCTTCGGCCAAAATAGTTTCGTCGAGAATTTGTACAGTTGTGATTGACATTGGCGCCATATCCCAAGAGTTGATGGTCGAATCTTGAATTTTATCGCTTGTGATTGCATTGTCGGCAATATCATCGGCATAAAAAGCATAAGGCACCGACATAAATTGCTGGTTACTCACCAAACGGTAATTATCGTCGTTTTTAACAGCAATTTCTACTTTCAAAAACTGATTTGCGTCAATCCACGGAATATTTAACAATGTGTCGTACATTCCTTCGCCAGTTTGCTCACCTTGACCGATTATCAGAGTAAACAAACCGTATTTGTCGGTAGTTGTACTGTGAGTTTCTTGCCATTGAATATCGCCATCAAGTCCGGATGTAATTGTAAAGCGAACGCCAATTGCTTTCTCGTAAAGAGGCTTACCTTCGATATCGGCACCAACAATCTCTTTTCCATCTTCGTCAATTGCAACAGCCTGATAATAAATTCCGTTTAAATCGCCGATATTCTGCGCGAATGTTGTTTGAGCACTCAGTGCCAAAACAAAAACCAAAACTATGTATATAAATTTTTTCATATTGTTATTTCTTAAATTTTTCATTGAAAATAAATTTATCGTGCTGTTATATTCTTGGACTATTTACCGATTTAGTAAAAGTAAATACAAGACCTAAGCTAAATCCCATCGAATTATTAAATGCTTTTTGGGTATCTACTTTTTCGAGATTAGAAAGTCCCATAAGATAGTTAAATTCTAAGATTGCAGCTAGATTATCTGTGAAACAGAATTCGCCACCTGGAGAAAAGATCATTCCGATATCTGTTCTTTTCATGGTTTGATTTTGGGTGATGCTGAAAATCTCATTATTGAGGATTTGTGTTCCATCAAGCATATAACCAAAATAGCCAGATACCATAACATAGGGACTTATTCTATCGAATTTGTATTTATAACCTGCGCCGATATTTACGTCGGCATATTTTAAATTCCACGAATATTTACTGTCGTCGTAAATAAGATATGCACCTGTGTTACGCATGCCAAGTCCACCGCGCAGAATCAGACCAAAGTCAAATGTGTATTGATATCCTATCCCGTACGAAGGCGAAAATATCCCTTTATATTCTTTATTTTGGCTAACACCATCGGAGCCTTTGAATCTAAAGTCGGTGTAATTATGCGATGCATTAAAAGTTAATGCACTCTGAGCAAATACGGCTGCAGACGAGATAAAAACAATAAATAGAATTAGGTAAAGTTTTTTCATAGTGATTTATTTTGAAATAATTAATCTTAAAGTTTTTGAATTGTTGTTTTGATCGGCAATCGAAATTAAATAAACCCCAGGAGCCCAGTCGCTGCATTGCATTTCATAACTACTAAAGTTATATATTTCGTTGGCAGAGATTTTACGCCCATTGGCATCGAAAACGCTAATACTTGCAGTTTCAATCTCGGTATCGCTGGTAAGGGTAAACGAATAAGCGGCTGGATTTGGGAAAATTCCTAGTTCAAGCTCGAATTCATCAGCATTTTCGATTGGTTCGATAATAAATTTATTTGGTTGCTGAAATCCTTGCAAAATCCCAGTTTTATCTTCGGATGATGCTGTTGTGTTGTAGCTCTGACCGGCAGTTTGCGACACAGTTGTTTTTTCGGTTACAGTTGATGATCCGTAAGATGAAATCACCTGCCTTTTCACCGATTGGGCATTTAGACTGCTTGCTGCAACCGAAAACATTAACAAAAAAAGAAATGTTGCCCGAGTAAATTTGATTCTTAGATTCATAATTTTAATTTCAATACCTACTAAAGGCGATTAAACGTCAAAAATAAGTTATTTGTTTCAGATAGTCAATTAAATTATTGGAAAAGCTCGGAAGATGAAGTTCGTTAGCAGCAGATAGACCTGTCAGTGTCCAACGGACCTGATAGTGTCGCTATGTATATCTCCTATAGAGATACTTAGCGACACTGTCAGATCTTCCAGATACTGACATGTCATCTTTCAAATACTTACTGGTATACCTGCTGCTCATTTTATTTCCGTCATTTCAATCATGCTATGATATTGCATATACATTGGCAGTGCAGCAGAACCGTACCAAGGGTATATGTCAACATTAAAGATTCCTTTTTCGATGGTAGGATCTTGCATTAAAAGTTGCATGGCTTCTTCTGGAGTTTCTACATTCAAGATAAAAAGTCCGCGCATTGCATCTTCGTTCATGCCAAATGGACCAGCAACAATAAGTTTACCTTCATCTGAAAGTTTGTTTATGTTTGCAAAATGTCCTTCGAAAAGTTCGCTTCGTTCATCCTTAACTTCAACAACAGTTGGACCAGTAGTTAAAATAACAAACTGATACATTCTCATCCCATACTCATCAGCGCCAAGCGAATCGGCAAGTGCCTGATTGTATTTACTGTTTTCGGTTGTGGTTTGAGCAACAGCCAGTAGCGAACCAAAAATCAATATTGATAAAAAGAATATTTTCATAGTTGTAAGGTTTAAAGGTGTAAAGATATGAAAATTAGAGTATGCCAATGCCAAAACAACAAGATTGATGAAGGTTTATTATTTCAGAAATATTTACAAAATCAAGAAACAGAATCGCACCATCTTCTCCGACGTTTGCATTTCCTCCGTAAAATTCTCATTAAAAATAAATAATGCAAGTCGGAAATACAAAGTATAAAATGCTGCACAATCCTTTTTAACTCTAGGCACTTTAGACACTCTAGGCATCCCGAAAAAACAGAAATTGCATAAACTATTTAAGCAATTTGCAGTTTTTTCTTTTAAAACCTCGATAAATATAATTGCAACAAAGCAATTTCATATTTTTTCGAGGATTCTCGAAGAATAACAAAAATTTGAGATTTTTGATTCTTCGGAACTCTAGGCACTCTAGGCACTTCTTAATGGTTATGGAAACGTTGAAAAACTATCCGAAATCAAATATTACATTAACTTTGTAATCAAATATCGCTAATTGAAAAAACAGATTTTTATATTATTTGTTCTTTTTTTTACATTGATTTCAGGAAAGTCGATTGCATCCGAAAAAACTGTAATTTACCTAATCCCTGGTCAGGGTTCGGACAGTAGGATATTTGGTAATTTTACTGTTGGCGAGGAGTTTGAACTTGTAAATATAGAGTATTTCACTCCTGCAAAAGGAACAAGTATGAGGGAATTTGCAATAGAACTTTCGAAACAGATAGACACAACGCGCAAATTTATCATTATCGGAGTGTCGCTTGGTGGAATGCTTGCAACAGAAATGACAGATTTTTTAAATCCCGAGAAAACAGTAATTATTTCGAGCGCAAAATCTAGGTCGGAGTTGCCTGGCAGGTATAAAATTCAGAAATGTTTACCTGTTTACAAACTTTTTTCGCCGAAAGCAATAAAAAAGGGTTCTTTTGTTATGCAGCCTCTTGTTGAACCAGATCGCAGTGTTTGTGAAGAAATATTTGAATCTATGCTTGAGTCAAAAGATCCATTATTTTTAAAAAGAACTATTGAAATGATTATGAAGTGGAATCGAAAAAGCTACTCAAAAAAAATCGTGCATATCCACGGCAACAACGATAATACGATTCCTATTCGTAATGTAAAATACGATTACTTAATCGAGAATGGATCGCATATGATGATGCTCACTCGGAGCGCGGAGATTAACTTATTAATATTAAAAGTGTTGGCCGAATAATTTTTAACACTTTTTCAGCAAACCAAAAGCAGTTTACCTCGTTTTAGATAAATAATCGAAGAAAATTGACAAATGCATGTTTTTTTTCTGATATTATGTGATTATAAGAAAATAAAGACTAATTTTGAAATTCCACAAAATATTAATATGAAAAAGTTTGCCATAATACTCCTGTTTTTATTATCTGTTTTAATAGGCAGGGCTCAGATAAGCACAACCGGCACCGACTTCTGGCTGTCGTACATGCAAAATTTTGATGATCCTGAGAATACTCAGCTATACATTACCTCTGATGTTGGAGCGACTGGTGTGGTAAGCATTCCTGGCACTGGCTGGACACAGAATTTTACTATTGCGCCAAACGGATCTGTATTTGTTGATGTTGTAGCTGCTCAAAATGCTGCAATTGATGTTGGAAATACTGTTCTAGATAAAGCAGTACATGTTACATCTAACACTCCTGTTGCCGTTTATGCAGCAAATCAGCGCGACGCTTCGTCGGACGCTACTTTAGTTATGCCTGTTCAGACTCTCGGTGATTCATATTTTATAAATGCATATTCTCCTTTTAGCAGTCAACCTTCGCAATTTGTGGTTGTTGGTATCGAAGATGGCACAAGCATCCAGATTATTCCAACAGCTGCGGTTATGGGTGGAACTGGTGCTGGTGTTCCAATAACCATAACTCTAAACCAAGGACAAGTTTATATGGTTAAGAGCATGGGCGATCTTACAGGAACAACAGTTAAGGCTACCGACGTAGGAAACTGTAATAATTTTGCGGTTTTTGCTGGTAATCAGTGCGCGAATGTTCCTCTTAGTTGTACTTATTGCGATCACCTTTACGAACAAATGATTCCAGTTAAAGCATGGGGTAAAAATTATGCAACAGTTCCTTTGATGACAAGAAGCAACGATACATTTAGAATTTTAGCAAGCGAAAACGGAACAGTTGTCAATATCAACGGTGGACCTAATATTAATCTTAATGCTGGTCAGTTTTACGAAACAACATTATCAACCGCATCATTTATTGTTGGTAGTCAGCCAATTTCAGTTGCTCAGTATAGTCAGGGTACAAGTTGCGATGGAGTTACTTCGGATCCTTTTATGATAATGCTGTCTCCAGTTGAGCAAACACTCGACTATATCGTTTTTCAGGCTTTTAACACTGCAGCAATAAATCAGTTTTATACAAACATTGTGACCGAAACTGCATTCACTTCTGCTGCACAACTTGATGGAGCGGCAATCGCAGGTTGGGCAACAATTCCATCTAATCCTACATATTCTTTTGTTCGTAAAAATCTTACTCAGGGAACGCATGTGTTAACCTCTCCAGAAGGAATTATTGCATCGGTTTATGGATTTGGAAATGTTGAATCGTACGGATACCTCGCCGGTGCAAATATTCAGCCGTTAAATGTTAGTTTCGACATTGTTGTTGACGGTACTCCAACATCTTATGATATTTTTGAAGATACTTTAACCTGTTCGCAGACAACAGTCGATTTTCAGTCAACATCTACAAATATCACCGACATCGAATGGGATTTTGGCGATGGTTCACCAATTTTTGTCGGGAATCCTGCGCTAGACCATACTTTTCCATCGAGTGGCGATTACGTTGTAACAATGTATTTTATGCGTGATGGC
>JAQVGK010000101.1 GCA_028696755.1 Bacteroidales bacterium
ATCAACAAATTTAACATTTTTCGTACATTAACACCCAAATAGCAAAATTAGAAAAGCGTAAGTGTCTGATTAACAGCCATATAAGTTGTTCAAAAATCCAAATTTTTAAAAACTGCGGAAGTCAGGACTTGTCAGGTCTGCTTTTTTTACAAATATTTTCTAACCTATAGACTTTTTCAAAGTTTTCAGTCTGGAAAATGAAAGGTTTTTAAAGTTTTTCTTCATCCATTTAAAGAAGAATTTAACTTTCTTTTTTGGTGAGTGTTCCCAAGTCATTTGACATGAGTAACAAGCCGGATCGTTGCAGAAGAAAAACTGTGGATTTTTCTTTAAGGTTTCGATTTCGATATCGAGTGTTTTTTGCATCGATGTATAAAGTCCTTTTGCCTTTCCGATTGGACCATAACCTAAAACTCCACCCTGCTCAAAATATAAAGGTATAAACTTTGGAAAACCATGGGCACAGCCGCCATTCCAGTTTACTTTTGCAAGTTTTACTTCACCAGCATCGTTGCGGTACATTGCTCCTGCATTTGTTTGTTTGCGTCTAAAACCCAACATATCAATTGCAACATGTGTTGTCCCTACTCCTGCCACTTGTTCCCCAATTGTAAGATTTACTCCACCCAACTCTATCATTCTATCCAAAAGTTCGTATCCTCCCGATTCTGGTGTATGAGCGTAGCAAAGCTGCTCGGCATATTTGCCAATTGCAACAAATTTTTGTATCGGGTGCTTGCTCCTCTTCATATCAGGATGTTTTACCATCTCGTTGGCAAAAACTCCTGCATAAGATTTAGATTTGTCATCACCAATAATCAACTCTTGGTCGGGAGTTAGTGGCAAAGGATATACCGATAAAAAAGCATCGGAAATTAAAGTCCCTTCTTTACCAACTACCTCGAGCAATGCATCAAGTAGAGTTTTTGCACCCCCTTCTACCTCACCAATCGACTTCATCGAAACTTTTAGGTGCAGCAAATCGCCTTCTTTTACACCCAAAGCTCTGATGTCTTTAACCAAATCTTCTTTTGTAAGTTTAGCCATAATCTTAAAGTTTGCCGCAAACAACACGGTAAAGCAAATATATAAAATAAATGTAATACACTGTTAATACCGACGAGATTAGAATCATGAAAGTAATCATATCCCAATTAAAGTACCACACTAAGGCAAAAATAGCCATTGTAAGAATCAACAATCCTACTTGCCAAAACAAAGAAATTTTCTGGCGCTCGAAAACCGAAAGACTAACCGAAATTGGTGCAGTAATAAATCTTACCATAATTAAAGGAATCAGGATGCGCGAATATTCCCCAGCTATTCTCCACTCCTCTCCAAAAACCAATGCAAAAATCCATTCACCGAAAAAGAAAATCACAAAAATTATAGGTAATGAAATCAATGTTAGTTTTTTAAGAGTACTCATAAACACATCTCGTGCATTTCCATATTTTTTACGTTGATCGTGGGCTTCTTTGTAATAAACATTTTGCATTGATGTGCCAATTAATGCGCTTGGCAATCCTAAAACACGATTCGACAAAGAATAAAATCCAACTTGAGTAACATTGTACAATGCCGAAATCAGAATGCTTGTAACATTTGTTGCAGTAACGTTTGCTAAAGTTGCTGGCATTGTAAATTTTGGAAAATCGGCATATCGCTTTGCCTGAGCTTTCATATTTTCGGCAGTTATCTTCTTCAAGAATAGTCGTATTTTTATTTTTGAAGAAAGTGGAAACAGCGATACAAAATGGCCAAGCATTTGACCAATAATTAATCCGGCAGGTGTTTTTGAGATAAATCCAATTCCAATCTGAGCTGCTGTTCTGGAGCTTGCTCGCAAAACACTTGCGGTGGAAATACTTTTAAAAAGCTTTTCTCTTGTATTGTAATAGCTGAGCATATTAAATGCTCCTTGTAAAAATACCGCGAGTGGAACAAAATACAACCAGAATTTTATGTCTGTATTATTAAGTAGTTGTGCAATGCCATCAGCAAAAAAACCAATTACAATCTGAATGAGAATTGAAAAAATAAATGCGATTATAAAGCCCAAGCCCATAATATTCCAAGCATCCTCTTTCCTATCGGGCAAAACAATTGATAGTTCGTAGCGCATATTTGCAATAGTTCCCAATATTGTTGACACCGAAATAAACAATTCGAGAACCCCAAAATTATCAGGAGAATATAATCGTGTAAGCACTGGCATAAGTATCATCGGAATAGCCTGAGCAATCAAAGTTCCCCTAAATAAAATCAGGAAATTCTTCGAAAACTCCGAGCCAGGTGCAAATATGCCTTTTATCTTACTTATCACAATTTTAAAATTTTTGCAAAATTAAGTTATATTCTGATATTGGGGAGATTTTTTTTGATGGGTAGAATTTTAAATTATTTTGTTTTTAAACCGGTTGCTTCGGCTCCGACACAATTAAAACCCTTAACAACTTTTGCCCATCAAATAATTCCTAATCATATTACCCAACTTCTCTCATCTTTTACTAATTTTGCGACAATAATAGTGTATGAAAAAAAATAAGTTAATATTATCGTCAGCAGCTATTGCAATTTTTGCGAGTGCTTTTTTCTTGGCATCGGAAATCAAAGCGCAGAGCGTAATTATTAGCGACAGCATTTTACTTGATGTAAAATATCTTAGTTCGCCAGAGCTCGCGGGAAGATTGCCAGGGACACAGGGTTATGATTTAGCATCCGAGTATTGCGAAACAATATTTAAAAATTATGCTGTGCAAAGTTTCGACAGCCTTAATGGCTACAAACAATTTGTACCTGTCGAAAAAAACAGAATAATTGGTCCATGCGATTTTGCTGTAATTGTTCCCGAGAAAGGGAAACAACGACTTAAGCACGGCGAGAATTACAATTTTAGAGGGTTTACTGGTAGTGGTAAGAAGGAATTAGATGTTGTTTTTTGTGGCTTTGGGATAAGTCAGTCTGATTACGATGATTATGCAAATGTTGACGTTAAAGGAAAAGCTGTTGTAATATTTAAAGGTGATGCCAGAATTGACAGTATTAAAACCGAAGCTTTTACAATTCGTTCACGTGTGCAAAATGCAGTAAATCATGGTGCTGAGGCAGTGATATTTATTCCATTTCCAGATGCTCAGAGAAACAAGCCAATCGGAAGTACGATGTGTGGTGAGGGTGAACAACATGTTGATATTCCACAAATTCAAACTGATTCATCAACTGCTGTTCTACTTTTCGAGAAATCGGGAATAAACATTTCGGACTGCTATAATTCGATAAAAACAACAGCAAAACCTTGTTCTTCAGTTCTACAAACAAAAATTGCTGTTAATGTCGAAGCTGTATATGTTCCCGAAATAAAATCTTACAATACAATCGGTTTTATCGAAGGTAGTGATCCAAAACTAAAAGATGAATATATTTTACTCACTGCACATATTGATCATGTTGGTAGTCAATGTCAGGTGATATATCCTGGAGCAAACGATAATGCATCGGGTTGCGGAGCTGTTCTTGAATATGTTAGATTGTTTTCGGTAAATAAACCACAGCGCAGTATCATTTTTGCACTTCTTACTGCCGAAGAATCGGGTTTAAAAGGATCAGAATTTCTTGCAGCAAATCTCCCAGTGGATAAAGATAAAATTGTAGCTGTTTTTAACTTCGATTGCATTGCAAGTGGCGATAGCATCCAAATCGGAAATGGAAAATCGAGTCCGGAACTATTTAATATCGCAAAAAAGAACGATAAAGAAAAACTTATGATTGCAGACACATGGTCTGGCGGCGGAGCGGATCTTACCGCATTTCACAATTGTGGTTTACAAGGCTTGTATTTTGTTACGAGATACAGCTATGCGCATTTGCATCTTCCAACTGACACATTCGAAAATATTAATCCTGATATTTACAGATCCATTGTAAAACTTGGTTATTTAACAGTTCGAGAAGTTGCTTCCGATAAATTTACAAAACCTAAACAGAATCAGTAATGAGAATCTGCCATATAACTACAGCCCATCCCCGCTTCGACGTTAGAATATTTCACAAGCAATGTGTATCACTGGTTAAAGAATTTGCAGATGTACATCTTATTGTAGCTGATGGATTAGGCAACGAATCTATGAGCGGAGTCCATATTCACGATTGTGGAAAACCTTCGGGTCGAAAAGAACGATTTTTAAAAACCGGAAAAAAAGCATTAGCTCTTGCACAAAGTCTGAATGCCGACATTTACCATTTTCACGATCCCGAATTATTGCGCATTGCCAAGAAACTTTTGAAAACAGGTGCAAAGGTAATTTACGATTCGCACGAAGATGTTCCGCGACAGATACTTAATAAGCCATATATTCCAAAATTTTTGCGAAAAACAATTTCGTCTATTACCGAAACATACGAGAATAGTATTGTTAAGAAAATAAGCGCTGTTGTTGCTGCAACTCCACATATCCGCGATAGGTTTTTAAAAGTCAACAAGAATAGTATCGACATAAATAATTACCCAAAATCTGGAGATATTTCTTTTAACGATAACTGGCAAAACCGTGATTTAGCCATTGGTTATATTGGTGGGATTTTCAGAACGCGAGGAATTCTCGAAACCTTGGAAGCTATTAACGGAACAGACATCAAGCTAATTCTTGCAGGAAATTTCTCTCCTGCCGAGCTCGAAAACGAATGCAAGGCACATCCTGGCTGGAAAAATGTAGATTTTCGCGGTTATCTCGATCGAAAAGGTATAAACACGATTTTGGGACAAGTTCGCGCTGGAATGGTAATATTAGAAGCTACTCCTAGCTATTTGGTTTCGCTTCCAGTAAAAATGTTCGAATATATGGCTGCGGGGCTTCCTGTAATTGCTTCAGATTTTCCTCTTTGGCACAAGATTATGGATGAAACTGGTGCTGGAATTTGTGTTGACCAGACAAATCCAGAAGTAATCAAAGAAAAAATTCTTTCTATAATTACGAAAACTGAAACACTTTCCGAAATGGGCAAAAATGGTAGAAATGCCGTTTTAGAAACATATAATTGGGAAGTGGAGGAAAATAAATTGATTGAGTTTTATAAAAATCTATAATTTAGATTATCAGTAAAACTATTACATTTGCAAAAATCTTTTTAAAAGTATATGAAGATTCTCATTATAAATCACTACGCTGGTTCTCCTGCAATGGGTATGGAATTTCGCCCTTATTATTTTGCTAAGGAATGGATTAAAGCTGGTCACGAAGTTACAATACTTGCAGCAGAGAATTCCCATTTGCGAACAGAACAGATAAAAGCAAGCAGTAAATTTGATTTCAGAAAAATAGAAGATATTACCTATATCTTTGTAAAAACTCCAGCTTACAAAGGTAATGGTGCAAAACGAGTAATAAATATGTTCACTTTTGTTATTCGCTGCCTTCTTAATGCCAGATTCTTATCAAATGTTATTAAACCAGACATTGTTATCTCATCATCAACTTATCCCTTAGATAATTACTTATCGCATAGTTTTGCAAAAAAAGCTAAAGCCAAACATATTTACGAAGTTCACGATCTGTGGCCATTGTCTCCTATGGAATTGGGAAATCATTCAAAGTATAATCCATTTATGATGTTATTGCAGCATGCCGAGAATTTTGCTTACAAAAAGTGTGATGCAGTGGTTTCAATGCTTCCAAAAACACAAGAGCACATGATTTCGCACGGAATGAATCCTAACAAATGGTTTTATATTCCAAATGGTATAGTTATCGAAGACTGGAATAATCCGCTACCAATATCAGAAAAAATAAATCAAAAAATAGTTGAACTAAAAAAATCAAATGCATTTTTGGTTTGTTATGCGGGAACTATTGGAATCTCGAATGCTATAAAATTTATGATTGAAGCTGCTCATATCCTAAAAGAACATAACGACATCTACTTCTTTGTTATAGGAGATGGAAACGAGAAAAACAATCTAATAAAACTATCAGCAGATAACGACCATATCATATTTCACGAAGCTGTACCAAAGAAGGCAATTCCTTCAATTTTAAGAGAAATGAATGTACTTTGTGTTGGAGCGCTTCGAAGCAATTTATACAAGTATGGTGTTAGTCCGAATAAACTTATAGATTATATGGTAGCCGGACGACCAATAGTTCATTATATTGAATCGGGATTTGATATTGTTGCAGACTCGAAAACTGGTATAAGCACCGAAACAGAAAACCCACAAGCAATTGCACAAGCTATTCTCGACATAAAAGCAATGAGCGAATCAGAATTACAAGCAATTGAAAAGAATGGAATGGACTATGTTATGAAAAACCATGAATTTAAGGTTCTATCAGCCAGATATATTGAGATAATGAATAAACTGAGGAGTTAGGTGTAATACAAAAATAGCCTTTCCAATTTCAAAACAACCGCTGATTTTTAAAACTGTACAAAAAAGATTATCTTTGTGAAAATTGATTACTAATGGGTTTTAAGATTCTGACAGATAATTTACTTGATGATTACAGAAAAACTGTAAAAGAGTCTCCATTAAATAAAATTGATAAAATAAAAAGAATTGAATTGCCAGTTGATTATTTTCAATTTTACAAATCAGTTTCATCGGTATATTCATCAAAGATTGAGGGAGAAGATATTGACTTTGATAGTTATTTTAAACACAAATTTCTAAAAGTAAAATTTAAACCTGATTATACCAGAAAAGCTGATGATTTATATTCTGCTTATGACTACATTGACAATAATAGCCTAACACTTGAGAATTTAAGAAAAGCACATACTATTTTAAGTAGAAATCTTCTACCAAAAAGTCAGCAAGGCTTAATTCGAAGTAATCCTATGTTTGTAATAAATAGCGATGATAAAATTGAGTATATTGCTGCAAACCCTGACATTGTTAAAACTGAATTAGATAAATTGTTTCACGATATCGAAATACTTCGTAAGTCTGACTTGGACCCATTTGAGATTTTTTATTATTCGTCTTTAGTCCATTTGGTTTTCGTTAAAATTCACCCATTCCAAGATGGTAACGGACGTTCTGCACGCTTGATTGAAAAATGGCTACTGATTGAGAAAATTGGAGAAAAAGCTACATCTGTTCAGTTAGAAAAAAACTACTACAAAAAACTTCAGGATTATTATTCTAATATCAGAAAAATCGGACTTGAATACGAGAATTTGGATTATTCAAAATGCCTAGATTTTTTATTGATGACAGTATCTGGAATCAATGACCAAGAATAAAATGCTCTAGCCCACAACATTTATTTATTTTTGTAATTATTTAGGCCTCTGGAATCATTATGTAATCTATGATCTGCAGAAAACTTTAGATGCAGTCTTTTTTAATAAAAGTGGAATCACAACAAGCGAGAGCGATTACCGATTACCAATTTTACTGACCACCGATTACAAATTTTTACCGATTACCGATCACCTTAAATGATTTTAGTTCTGACATAGCACCCAAATAATTACTTATTCTTAATACTTTTCCCAGGATTTCCAACAATAACATCATTGTCTTCTACATCTTTTAAAACAACAGCACCAAGTCCAACTAATGTATTGTTACCAACTTTTTTCTGATTAAGTATTGAAACAGAAGGACTAATCCATGAATTTTCGCCAATAACAACGCTACCTGCAACCATTGCATTTGCAATAACCACAGAATTTCGCATAACTTTTACACCATGAGCAATGTGAACGAGATTATCCACTTTTACATTTTCTTCGAGGATTGTACTTCCCAAAACAGCTCTGTCTATACAAGTATTATTGCCAATTTCGACAAAATCTTCCAGAACAACATTTCCAAGATGTGGAATTAGTTGAAACTCACCGTTTTCATCCTTTTCGTAACCAAAACCGGTTCCTCCAATTGTGCAATTACACCCTATTTTAACATTTTTTCCGATAATAGTTGACTTCAGAATTGTGGAATTATGTAAAATTTCGCAGTTATCTCCAATAGAGCATCCCTCCTCAATAACAACATTATCGCCAATAACAACATTTTTTCCAATCTTTACCGATGCATGAATTGTCGATTTTAATGAAATTCCAGCATCTCTCGTTTCCATAAAAAACTGAGTAAGAATCTGCCTAAACGAATTTCTAGGATTATCGACGATAATATAGTTGCATTCAGGCTGTATTAAGCTTTGGTTTTCGAGAATACTTTTACCAATAATAATTGTTCCTTTATGAATGTCTGTGAGTTTTGATAAGTTTTTATCATTACACCAGCACAAGTCTTCGTGATTTTTTCCCGCATCGTTTAGCGAAACAACATTAGTAACAATGCTACTTTTTCCACTTACAAAACTAATTAGGTTGCAAGTTTTAAGAATATCTTCAATCTTTATTTTCTTCATAGCTAAAAAATCCAGCGAACGACTTCGAATGACACGGCAAATGATTTACCGATTTGCACACCACGGCTCTTAGCAAGTGAAAAAATAAATTCACGCGAAATGTAATCACGACCTGCTTGCGACTTGTACATTTCGAGAGCCTTACATTTTTGCTCGATATGTTTTTGTTCAAGACTTACAAAGCTTGTTGTATTAAAAGTGAGATTATTCCAAATAAGTTCATATCCAAGAACTGTTGTGGTTTTGAAAGCTCTTAATCCTTCTTGCGCAACAGTGTTGTGATCTTGATGAATGTCGTGTAAAGATGGCATTAGAACGAGATCGGGCTTTACATTGCTTCGTAAATAAATCAGCTTCTCAAGAATATCCTGGCGTTCGTAGTTGAGATGACGAACTCTATAATCGTAAATAATTAAATTTTCAGATTTTATTCCAAGTTCGCTAGTTGCCGCCCTCACTTCTGTTTTAAGAATATCACTTGGCAGATGTGCTGGGACCGATTCGGCAGCAGTAGAAAATGCCACATAAAAAACATCAGCGTTTTGTTCAACAAAGCGAGCTATTGTTCCACCAGCGCCTAATTCACCATCGTCGGTATGTGGCGCTAATACAAGTATTCTTTTAAATGCAGAAGTCATATATTTTTTTTTACAAAAATAACGCAATTTTTAGAACAGTTCATAATTTGTTTCTCGAAAATAATTGAATGCTTTGCATAGTTTTCACAACTGTTCAAAAAATAATAACTTTGCATAAAAAAAATAAACAATGTCAAAATACATTTCTAAATTAAAATCAGAAATATCGAAATATCTTTTAACAGATGAGATATTCTTCCACTACAAGGGCAGAGTATCGCTTTATGCTGTTTTAAAGGCGATGGGCGTTGGTTCTGGCGACGAGGTGATTATTCCAGCTTATACCTGCGTTGTGGTTCCAAACCCAATTATTTATTTAGGTGCTAAACCTATTTATGTTGAGATTGATGAGAAAAGC
>JAQVGK010000102.1 GCA_028696755.1 Bacteroidales bacterium
AGTTACTCAGGCTGATTTAGCTGCGACCATTAAAAGATTATACAGCAAAGATAAAATTAGCAGAAAAACTTTTGCACAAATAGAAGCTTTGATAAATAATCTTAATGTGGATTCTGAAACATTTACCAAAGTTGCATTTCCAACAAAAGATGGTTTTGAACTCGAAAGAATACGAAACATTTTGTATTGTGAGGCTGATGGAAATTATTGCAAGATTTTTACAATAACCAAAAACTACATTTATGTTTCTAAACCACTAAAACATGTTTCCGAAATGCTTCCCGAAGAATCTTTCTCTCGTATTCATAAGAAGTACCTCATAAATCTAAATTACTTAAAAAGTTTTTCGAGAACAGATGGTGGTTTTGTAACGATGGACACAGGAGATATTTTACCTGTTTCAACAAGAAACGGTGATTTTCTTATAAAAAAATCGAATCTTTTAAAACCAGATAAAAACCAAGAAGATTAAATTTTTGACTGATGAAAAGCACGTTATTTATAATCTTATTCTGCCTAACAATTGTGTTTTCTGTTTCTGCTCAGAATTACAGGATTCAGAATTTTGATATGAATAACGGATTGCCTTCAAATGCTGTGCGCGTTGTGATGAAGGATTCTAAAGGTTTTATATGGATTGGTACTGATGGAGGCCTTTGTAAGTATGACGGTAAAAATTTTGAAGTTTATACAAAAAACAATGGATTGTCGGGAAACAAAATTTGGGCGATAGAAGAAGATAAGCACGGAGTTTTGTGGATAGGAACTTATGATAGTGGAATTTCAACTTATGACGGAAAAACTTTTAAGCCATATAAATTAAATGATACAATAAACCAACATGTCCGCTGTTCTGGTTATCTGCCAGAATTTGACTGTATTGGTTTTGGGACCGATTGCGGAATAATTACAATAACAAATGGTAAAGCTCAATATTTTAATCCCGAAAACAAGAATTCTTCTAAAGAAAGATTATTGATTATTTCTGTTCAAGAAACCATAAATAGTTTTGTTTTTCATTCATATTTCTATGTTCCTTCTTACGAATATTTTCCAAAAGATAAGATTTTAAAAGTACCTCTTGGATATGATCAGCTTGGAATCAACAATATTTTTGGAGCAGTAATCAATAATTGTAAGGATACTGTTGTAGCATTTATGGGAGGTGAGGTTATTGTTTTAAAAAAGGATGCAAATGTAGTTTTCCCAAACACTGGTATGATAACTTCGATGGTTAAAGATAAGACGGATAATATTTGGCTTTCAGGCTGGGATGGATCTCAAAGTGGAAAAACCGGAGGAGTTTTTAAATTAAAAAACGATGAGCTAATTGATTACACAAATAAATTAGGAATTGAATCCAGATTTGCGTGGACAATTTTTAATGATTCAGTGTCTGACTTTAATTGGATTGGCACACTTGATAAAGGATTGTTCGTTTTTAAAAATTCTTTTTTCGAATATTATGATCTCAATTTGCCAAAAATTACAATTAACGATTTTATTATTTCTGACTCAATTACTTGGATTGCAGCAAATGATTACTTGATTAAGACAACGGATACAGACACTGTCTTTTTTGACAAAAAATATTTTAGTCGGATTGTGGGAAATACAAATGCTGAACATTTAAAAAATTTCTTTCAAAATCAGGATCAGAGATTAGATTTTCTGTATTTAGAATTTAACTCCGAAAACCAACTTTATATTGCTACAAATTATGCATTCTATCGGTATAACAAAAAAAATGATAATTTCAGTTTTGCAGGCATCAATAGATTTCCCTTTTTCTTTACCCAAAACGAATTTTATTCTGTTGGCTGGTCGCGTTTACGAAAGTATAAAAATCCAAATGACTTTGAAACATCAGTTGAATTAACTTCTTCAAATTACCCTTATGATGTAAGTAGAATTTATGAACGAGGAAACGAAAAATGGTTGGCAAGCTGGTCAAATGGTTTGTATGTTTTCGATAATGGAGAATTTACAAATCTTAATGTAAAAAATGACAAACTAGATTCTAATGTGAAAGATATTTGCTTTGGTAAAAATGGAGTTATTTATGTTGCCCAGAGTAATTGTGAAATACTTGTTTGCCGATATGATAATGGCGAATTTGTGGTTTTAGATTCTTATGATAACAAAACCGGAATAATTGGAAATAACATCAATTGGGTAGCGATAAATAAAAATGGTTATTTGATGTTGGGAACCGATAAAGGGCTAAATTTAATTTTAAATCCTGATGACAAGAAAAATCGTAAGATAAAGTTCTTTAACGAAAAGGACGGTTATTGTGCGCGCAATTCGACTGTCGCAAAAAACGATTCCGAAGGAAACGTTTGGATAGATACCGACAAAGGATTGCTAAAAATTAATGCTGATGCCTTAGCAGGCTTTAAGGTTGAAGACAATTTAAGAATAGACTCTGTAAAAGTTAACGAAATTGCTTTTCCTGATATTCTCACAAAAGATAAAGTAAGCCTGAGATATAACCAGAATTTTATCAGTTTTTTCTTCTCGAAACCAAATTTTTCGGATCCTGAAAAAGATGTAATTTTTTACCGACTACTTAGTCAATCAGATAAATGGATAGAAGCTACGCCCGATGGTAGAATAGATTTCTTTGCATTGCCACCGGGAGAATATGAGTTCCAAATCAGATGCTTTAATAAAACTAACGGTGAATTTGGCAAAACTATTTCGCATCGTTTCACAATTCAGAAACCTTGGTGGGCAACATTTTGGTTTATTGGGTTAACAATTATTCTTATTACACTTGCAGCGACTTTGATAATCAGATGGAAAATCAAAAAAATTAAAGAAGATGCCGAAAAGAAAACACAAATAAGCAAGCAGATTGCCGAACTCGAAATGAAAGCTTTGCAATCGCAAATGAACCCGCATTTTGTATTTAATTCAATAAATTCCATTCAAAATTTTGTTCTCGGCAACCAAACCGATGATGCATTAAAATATCTAGCCCATTTTTCTCAACTTTTGCGAAGCGTATTAAATTTTGCTTCCTTAAAATATATTAGCATTGCCGAAGAACTCGAATTTCTCGATCATTACACTCAGCTCGAAAAAATGCGGTTCGATAACGGTTTTGCAATTGATTATCATATCGAAGACAGTATAAATCCAAAGGAAGTATTAATTCCACCGATGGTTTTACAACCAATTATAGAAAACTCGATTAAACATGGACTTGTTTACAAAAATCCTCAAGGCAAAATAACAGTAAGCTTTGATTTGTGTGGTGAAATTCTTTGTTGCACAATAATCGATAATGGTATTGGACCCGAACAGGCATCACAAAAACAAACTAGAGCACACACTTCCAAAGCACTCGGCATAATACGCGAAAGACTAAAAATACTTTATTCTAATCCCCAAACAGGCATTGAAATAAATGACCAGAATCCAGGATGTAAAGTAACACTTAAATTTGAGCTACAGTTTGTGGAATAGGCAAAACCAAAACTATTGATCTGCTGAAAAATATTTATACATTATCCCATAATTAAGCAAAATAATCCCTAAAAATCACAATTTTGTTCTGCATTAAAAACGATAAAACGCATTTTTATTACGCTTAAACCTCAAAAACAACGATAAGTAAATCGTTTAAATTACCATGTTTTTATTTTATAATTTTGAAATCGACAGCATTGTTTACGCGGTTGCCGAAAAGCGTGGAGAGAGTAGGCGGGTATTGTAAAATAAACTAAATGAATGCTGATTTAGAAAAAATTGTTAACTCGGTTCTTATTAATGGGGAAATTTCTGATAGAAGTAGAGGGTTACTTATGAAAAAAGCGGAACAATTAGGCGTAGATTTAATAGATTTTGAGCTTGAACTAGAAAGTAAAATTTATAAGGACACTCCTAAATTTGTTGAAAGAAATACGATTTTAAAGAGCTCAAGACGTACACCTATTAAAGAAAAATTTGGATTTCCACTGTGGGCAGTATGGCTTATTAATGTCTTTGCTTGGATTTTTTTCTTAGTAACTCTCAATCCTATCATTGAAATAATTTTAGGTTTTTGCTGTACTGTTTGTGTATTTTTAGCACTTAAGCATTATAAAATTAAAACACCAGCTCTATTTAATCTGTGGTTTTTAGCTCCAGGCTATATTATATATATATCTGTTATTGATGCTCTGTGGATGTTTGCGTGGGGTATTAGTTCGATTGATCTGTAAGTTTTTAATTGATAGAAGATTGTTAAAAAGGTTTTAATGAATTATATATTAATCCTATTCGATTGAGACTTATGATTAAAGAAAACTTAATAATTTAAACATGAATATTGAATTAGAAAAAATAGTTAACTCCATCCTCGCTAAAGGAGAAATCAATGAAAGAAGTAGAGAATTGCTTATGAAAAAAGCCGAAACAATGGGACTCGATCTTATTGACTTTGAGCTTGAAATTGAGAGCAAAATAGCTTTTAGAAAAGCATATCCTGACAGTAAACCTCCTACAATTATTTCTTCATCCCCAATTGTTGTGATTCCATGCGCAAATGTGCCAAAAAATGATAAAAAACCCAGTATTGAAAACAATGGCAGTCAGCACAAGGTTGAAAAACCAAAAGCTAATACTGAGAAATCAATTAAATCACAAAAATTAATTCTAATAATTCTTTTAATTGGATTTATTGGTTCCCTACTAATTGGGCTTGCATTATGGTTGGCGTTTACTTTTTTATGGCAAGAAGAAAAAGTTTATTCTGACTCTGTTTTAAATAGCAGCGATAAATTTAGAAAAGTTGAGTTTAAAGAAAACTATAAAGCCGAAAGAGATAGCCAAAAGCAAATTGATGGTTTTTTTGCAGGACAAACAGTAATAGCTAACATAAAAAAAGTTTATTTTTATTCACAGCCCGATAATAATTCTAAAACAGAATCTTATTTCGTTAATGGGCAAGAAGCTCTTATTACAGAAGATGCTCAGGGAGATTTTGTTAAGGTCAGCTTTGAGTATAATAATGTAATTACTGAGGGATATATTTTAAAATCAGAGGTGGTTCTTAAAAACGAAAATGGTAATTAGTGGATAAATAACAATATAACGCGGTTGCCGAAAAGCGTGGAGAGAGTAGGCCAAACAATTTATAAAAGCATATTTATGAAAAAACTATTGTTTGTTTTATTGGCAGTATGTCTAATTGCTTTAAGTTACAATTCGTTTACTCAAAGCTCAAATGTAACTTATACTGAAAGTATTGATACCATTAAATATACTAAGACACAAGAATATTCTTTTCGCAATTTATCCATCGTTATAATAAGCTACAGTAATCCATGGTCTGGAAGATGGGATAACGAAGATAAATTTTATTATTTCATTGATGGATCTAACAAAGCAAAGGTAGAGCCTTCGTTTTACTTTAATTCAAATTTAGAAGATTTATTACCAAAAATAAATAACTCGTTACTAGTTCAATTCAATGACCTTAAAAACTCAGAAGAAACTAGTATTCTTGAATGTATAAAAGATTGTGCAACCCAATTTGAGTTTACTCCCTATACAAAAGAGAATTTATATTTTTATTTTAACACATATCCTAAAGACGGCAATGAAGATGAGATAGAATGGAGGGTTGTTTTTGGAGGTCCTGAGTTTGGCTTTCCAGATTACTGCGAAGGATGGTGTAAATCAGTGACAAATATTGAGTTTACTATGACATTAGATGAATTTGAAAAATATTTAAAATAGGTGATTAACAATTAAAGCAAATATTATGAAAAAGATTTTTACAATTTTAGTTTTAACATTATCGATTAGTTCTTTTGCACAGACAACAGTTTGTTATGATACTCCAGATGGTATAGACAATACTTGGACTGGGGGATGGAGTTATAAAGAATTTATTATACCTGTTGGTTATAAAATTGATTCTGTTTATGGAGATTTTGATCGCAACGGCTATCCAGAAAATGAATATGATTTTATATTTTCTGTTTGCTTGGGGACAACTGTTTTTGGAGAAACTTCTCCAACAAGCCCTTTTAATTATCTAGACATTAATAGTTCTCTTTATGACACTTGGATCGACTTAACATCATTTGCATATACCTCAATTGGAGTTGTTAGGGTTTATCTGCCAGTAAATGCGGGAGCTGTTTGGAATAATTTATGTTTTGCAATTTCTCCTATCATTGACAATTCTTATTGTTTTAATACTCCAGATGGTATTGAAACAGAATGGTCTGGAGGATGGAGCTATAAAGAGTTTATAATACCTGATGGTTATAAAATTGATTCTGTTTATGGAGATTTCGATCGCAACGGTTATCCTGAAAATGAATTAGATTTTATATTTTCTGTTTGCTTAGGTACAACTGTTTTTGGAGAAACTGAACCTGTTAGTCCTTTTAATTACCAGGAGATAAATACCTCATTATATGACCATTGGATTGATTTAACTAGTTTTAATTATTCATCTATCGGAGTTGCTCGAGTATTTCTTCCAACTAATACTGGTGCGATTTGGAATAGTTTCTGCTTTGCAATTTCACCAATAAGCAATAGAGCGTTTAATACTAGACTTTCGAAAATAAAAGCTTATCCAAATCCTGTCAGTCAAACTCTATATTTAACTGGAAAAACTGATTTTTCAGTTTATTCTCTGGATGGTAAAAAAATCTTTTCTGGAAATTCATCAAGTCTTGATGTAAGTGATTATGCTCCAGGAATTTATATTATTAAATTTATTAATGATTCAGAGCAAAATATTTTAAGGTTTGTGAAAGAATAGTGGATTGATGCTGAATTATATTAGTTTTTACCACTAAAATAGTTTAGTCATATTAAGGATTCTGTAAAGATGCGGTTGCCGAAAAGCGTAAGAGTAGGCATTAATAAAACATATTTTATGAAAACGAAAGTCTTTTTATCACTTATTGTTATTGCAATGATTGCAGTATCTTGTGGGAGTAAATTAAAACGACAGAATGATTGTTATATTGAAGATTCTGAACAGCTCATTAAGAATCTAGAATACGAGGAACTCGTTGATATTCTTGGCGAGCCGGATGACAAATCACCAAATCTTGAAGAACAGCAAATTACTGTTACATGGGAGATTAACGATTTATTCAAAGAAGGGGGTAAGGGCTATGATAATAATACTCTATCATTGAAATTTGAAGCTTATTATAATGATGTTTATAAAAGCGTTGAACCCATTGGTAAACCAATCTGCGGGCACATGTTTAAAGATTACAATGGGGAAATAATGGGAGATTTGATTTGGTAGAATTTGCACGTGATACACCTGTTATTAGCTACATGGCATCCTTACATCACTCGTATAGAAAAATGGTAATAATATTACTAGTAGATTTGAAATCATTTATTGGAAAAAAATAGGATAACACTTTATTTTATGAATTACAATTTTTAAATTTAAAAGACATTTTAAACTTAAATAATATGAGAACACCGAAAATTATTACTACCGAAGAATTAGCAAAGTTAGAATTTAATGAGAAAAACTTTAACATATTAAAAAATCAAGTTAATAGTTTACAAACCTATATTAATTACAAAGATACTTTAGCTAAACCGCTTACTAGTACTGAAGATATTAAGGATTTGACTAAAAAAAGTAAATAATGGCAGAAAAAACACTTGAACAGAATATTGTGCATAAAGTTACTATTGATCAGCAATTTCAGAATTTCAACTCTACCTTGGCAACACTTAGAAAGGAAATTTTCTCTAATTTGTTACCAGTACAAGGAATGGATATTCAAGATAGTGCATGGGGTAAACCAAAAGGAATTGAAAAAGTTACAATTAGTTTTACAGAGAATTCCTATTATTTACAAGTTAGTCCTGAACAAATTGAAAAAAATAAACTTCAAGAGACCATTGAGATGTTTAAATTGCATGGTTGGAAAGAGTTATTAAATAATAAATTGCTTCTGTAAAAAGATGAAAGGTGAGCAATGATGTTGGGTAACATCCGTTATGGCTCATGCCCATATGAACACGGAGCATTAGAGGCTAATCATGTATGAAAATTATACAATATTCAAATTATGATTATTACAATTGATGCAGGGCTAAACCTTGCAAGATATGATTTGTGTGAAAATACTCCTGATAATTGGGATGCGAGGAATCATGCGAATTGTACTGAGTACTCGAATTTAGATGGCATACACAATAAGAACAAAGAAAGCTTTTACTTTTTCTTTGACAACAAACATACATGTGATGATTTAGCAAATTTAGGTTGCAAAAAGAAAAAATTAAGTCAATACTGGTTGACAGAAACAAAGACAAAAATGCAAATCAAAATAATTGACTTTTCTCATTGTAAATGTATTCATGATGTTCTTGAAATCATTGATGTTCTAAACATGGATGTTTATAATAATTCTATGAAACTTAATGGCTTGAAAAATGGAGAAAATGTCAGAGATTTTTCGGAACTAAAGTATCACACTCGTTCAAGAAGAATTTTTAATCATTGTCCAGAATTAATAGAAGTTTCGTGGTTTGGACAATTATTAACAGATTTCGACAATGGAACCTATTTTAAAAAGATATTAAAAGGGCTTAATCTTGATGGTTATCGTTGGTGTGAAAACTTTAATCCATATAGTCTAACATATTGTTTATTAGATGATACAAAACTAGATAGCCTGCAGAAAGAGCGATTGCCTGTTTCGGACTAGTCTAACTTGCTATCTCTTTCGGCAATACCTAATCACAAATATAGAACCCTCGCTGGCGCAAATTTAACTACAGTTCGGCTGTGCTATTACATCGCGTTGATCTCACCCTCTGGCTTCGGTTGCAATCTGTGCCTTTGGCATTACAGTCACCCTCACTCTCGCCCAGATTTTTCTGCGCCGAGCTCACATGAAAAACGCTCAGTTCCTAATCCGAGCGTACCAATTCATAAATTACGCCCCCAACCCCAACCCTACGAAGCATAACCCAAAATAAACCTTTTAAAAAATGGGTCGCCGATAAAATAATTACTGCCTGAGCGTTCTATAATGCCATTTTCGAGGAAAACAGATGCTGATTTTTAACCCACGTAAGTATTGAATCATAATCAGACTACTTTTTGTCCATTATACCCAATTTTGGCAAAATGATTTCCCCCTCGCTGGCGTGGATTTGCAATCCATGCCCTTGGGTTTTCTGATATAGTTGGTCGAAAAAATGTTTTGACTGTTGTTGATAGAGTCAGGTCATCAAACAAACCTTCCCAAAAACACGAACAATTTTATTATAAAATCAACAATAGTGATTGAAATCAAAATTATATCAATAATGCGCAAATTTTCATCATTCTTCCTTTTCCTTTTTTTCATAGTAATCGAATTTTAAA
>JAQVGK010000103.1 GCA_028696755.1 Bacteroidales bacterium
GTTTAAAACCCCTTGTGGGTTTTAAACCTTTCGTTGTTAATGTTTAGGTTCTTATTTAATAATTGCACCAATGGCTGTTAATACAAAGCAAAGAATAAATTTTTCAACAACAAAAAATCAGTTGGAGTATCCTGATTTTTTAGAGATACAGATAAAATCATTCGAGGAATTTTTCCAATTAGACTCCACCGCTGAACAAAGAAAATCTGAAGGATTATACCAGGTTTTTCTGGAAAACTTCCCGATAACGGACACAAGAAATAATTTCGTACTCGAGTTTTTGGATTACGCTTTAGATACACCAAGATATAGCATTGAGGAATGTATCGAAAGAGGCTTAACTTATAGCGTTCCGCTAAAAGCCAAACTTAAGCTCTATTGTACCGATACCGAGCACGAAGATTTTGAAACTTCTGTTCAGGATGTATGGTTGGGTACAGTCCCATATATGACTCCGAGCGGAACATTTGTAATAAATGGCGCTGAAAGAGTAGTAGTCTCTCAGTTACACAGATCTCCGGGCGTGTTCTTCAGTCAGTCGATACACGCAAACGGAACTAAACTGTATTCGGCGCGTATCATCCCTTTTAAAGGATCATGGATCGAGTTTGCTACCGACATCAACAATGTGATGTATGCCTATATCGATCGTAAAAAGAAATTACCGGTAACGACTCTGCTTAGAGCTATTGGTTACGAAAGCGACAAGGATATTCTTGAAATTTTCGACCTAGCTGATGAAATTAAAGTTTCAAAAACAGCAGTTAAAAAAGTTGTCGGACGCAGATTAGCCGCAAGAGTATTAAAAACTTGGATCGAAGACTTTGTTGACGAGGATACTGCCGAAGTGGTGTCAATTGAGCGTAACGAAGTAATTATCGACCGTGAAACAATTATCGAGAATCATCACATCGATATGATTGTTGACTCTGGTGCAAAAACTATTTTATTACATAAAGAGAACCAAAAAATATCCGACTTTGCAATTATTTATAATACATTGCAAAAGGACCCTTGTAACTCTGAGAAAGAAGCCGTTGTTAGTATCTATCGCCAACTTAGAAACAGTGAGCCACCTGACGAAGCTACTGCACGTGACGTTATCGATAAACTATTTTTCTCGGATAAGCGTTATGATTTAGGTGATGTTGGTCGTTACAGAATTAATCAGAAACTCAATCTTAGTATTTCTGATGAGATTAAAGTTTTGACTAAAGAAGATATTATTGAAATCATCAAATATCTTATCGAGTTGATCAATTCAAAAGCTGATGTTGATGATATTGACCACTTGAGTAATCGCCGTGTTCGTACCGTTGGTGAGCAATTGGCTAATCAATTTAGCGTTGGTCTTGCTCGTATGGCTCGTACCATTCGTGAAAGAATGAATGTAAGAGATAATGAGGTTTTCCATCCAATGGATCTCATTAATTCAAAGACTCTTTCATCTGTTATTAATTCGTTCTTTGGAACAAATCAGTTGTCTCAGTTTATGGATCAGATAAATCCACTTGCTGAGATTACACATAAAAGAAGATTATCTGCTTTAGGGCCTGGAGGTTTATCTCGCGAAAGAGCAGGTTTTGAGGTTCGTGACGTTCACTATACTCACTATGGCCGTTTGTGTCCAATCGAAACTCCTGAAGGACCAAACATTGGTTTGATTTCTTCGCTTTGTGTTTATGCTAAAATAAACAAACTTGGTTTTATCGAAACTCCATATCGACAAGTAAATGATGGTAGGGTTGGATTTGAGGACATAGTTTATCTAAGTGCCGAAAATGAGGAAGCAAAAGTTGTTGCTCAGGCAAATGCCAAAATTGACGATTCAGGAGTATTCCTTTCTCCAAGAGTAAGATCCAGAAATGAAGGTGATTATGTTGTAGTTGAACCTACGCAGATTAACCTCATGGATGTTGCTCCAAATCAGATCGCCTCGATAGCAGCTTCTTTAATTCCTTTCCTCGAGCATGATGATGCAAACCGTGCTTTGATGGGGTCGAATATGATGCGTCAGGCAGTTCCATTACTTAAGCCTGAAGCTCCAATTGTTGGTACTGGTATTGAGCACATGGTTGCTAGAGACTCGCGTATTTTATTGGTTGCTGAAGGTAGTGGAGTAGTCGAATATGTTGATGCCGATAAAATTGTTATTAGATATGACAGAGATGAAGAAGAAAGATTTATTAGCTTTACTGATGATCTCAAATCTTATTTAATACCTAAATTTCAGAAAACAAATCAAAATACTTGTGTAAATCTTAAGCCAATTGTTCGCAAAGGAGACCTAGTTGTTAAAGGTCAAATATTAACCGAGGGATATGGTACAGAAGGAGGAGAACTTGCTCTTGGTCGTAATCTTAGAGTAGCTTTCATGCCTTGGAAAGGTTATAACTTTGAGGATGCTATCGTAATTAACGAGAAAATTGTAAAGCAGGATTTATTCACCTCAATTCATATTACCGATTATCAACTCGAAGTTCGCGAAACAAAACGCGGTATGGAAGAGCTTACTTCGGATATTCCAAATGTTAGTGAAGCTGCAACAAAAGATCTGGATGAGAATGGTATCATCCGTATTGGAGCTTATGTTAGACCAGGCGATATAATGATCGGTAAGATTACTCCAAAGGGAGAAAGCGATCCTTCACCAGAAGAAAAACTCTTGCGTGCAATCTTTGGTGAAAAAGCTGGCGACGTAAAAGATGCATCTTTAAAAGCTTCTCCTTCAACCAGTGGAGTGGTAATAGATAAAAAGTTGTTTTCTAAAACGATAAAAGACAGAAAACTTAAAAATCAAGATAAAATTCTTCTCGAAAATCTTGATTCAAAGCAAGCTGAAGAAACTGCAAAGCTTCGTGCAATTCTAATCGAGAAGTTATTTGTCCTTGTTAATGGTAAGACTTCGCAAGGTGTAAAGGATAACTTTAACAATGATGTAATTGCAAAGGGAGTGAAGTTTACCCAAAAATTGCTTACCGAAGTTGATTTTGCAAATGTAAATCCAAATAGATGGACTACCGACAAAGCCAGAAATGAAACTATCTCTCGATTATTGTTTAATCATATGGTCGAGCAGAAGAAAATTGATGGCGAATATCGTCGTAAAAAGCTTGAAATTACTATTGGAGATGAATTGCCTGCAGGAATTATGCAGTTAGCAAAAGTTTATATTGCCAGCAAACGTACGATTAAAGTTGGTGACAAGCTTGCTGGACGACATGGTAACAAAGGTATTTTAGCGAAAATCGTTCGTCAGGAAGATATGCCATTCCTCGAAGATGGTACTCCTGTTGATATCGTTCTAAATCCTCTAGGTGTGCCTTCTCGTATGAACTTAGGACAGATCTACGAAACTGTTTTAGGTTGGGCAGGACAGGTTTTGGGTTGTAAATTTGCCACTCCAATTTTTGATGGAGCAAGCATAGAGCAGATTAATGAATTCACAGATAAGGCAGGTGTACCTCAGTATGGTAAGACATATCTTTATGATGGTGGTACTGGTCAACGTTTCGATCAACCAGCTACAGTTGGAGTAATTTATATGCTCAAACTTGGTCATATGGTTGAAGATAAAATGCACGCTCGTTCTATTGGTCCTTACTCACTTATAACCCAGCAACCGCTTGGTGGTAAAGCGCAGTTTGGTGGTCAGCGTTTTGGTGAAATGGAGGTTTGGGCTCTCGAAGCATTCGGAGCATCAAATATCCTACAGGAAATACTTACTGTTAAGTCGGATGATGTTGTTGGCCGTGCCAAAACATACGAAGCTATCGTTAAAGGTGAGCAAATGCCTGTACCAGGAATTCCTGAGTCACTTAATGTGTTGCTTCATGAGTTAAGAGGCCTTTGCCTGAGAGTTGATCTTGATTAATAAAAAAATTAACAGCTGATAATATGGCTTTTAGAAAAGATAATAAAGTAAAAACAAATTTTTCGAAGATTACTATTAGTCTTGCATCTCCAGAAGAAATTCAGGATATGTCGAGTGGCGAAGTAACCAAGCCCGAAACCATTAATTACCGTACTTACAAGCCTGAACGTGATGGTTTGTTTTGCGAAAGAATTTTTGGTCCAGTTAAGGATTACGAGTGTCATTGCGGAAAATACAAAAGAATCAGATATAAAGGTATCGTTTGCGACCGTTGTGGTGTGGAAGTTACCGAAAAGAAGGTGCGACGTGAACGTATGGGGCATATTAAATTAGAAGTCCCTGTTGCACATATCTGGTATTTTAAAACCTTACCAAATAAGATAGGGTATTTGTTGGGTTTACCAGCAAAGAAGCTTGATGCGATAATTTATTACGAAAGATATATTGTAATTCAACCAGGTGTTAAAGCTATAGATGGTGTACAGGAGCAGGATTTTCTGACCGAGGATGAATATCTCGAAATCATGGATTCGTTGCCACGCGAAAATCAGTTACTTGATGACAGTGATCCTAACAAATTTGTAGCAAAAATGGGAGCTGAGGCTATCTATGATATGCTTCAGAGAATTGATCTCGATAAATTATCGTACGATTTACGTGATAAAGCTAGCAAGGAAACTTCTCAGCAACGTAAGAGCGAAGCTTTAAAACGTTTGAGTGTTGTGGAGTCGTTTAGATTATCACAAGATAAAAACAAACCAGAGTGGATGATTGTGAATATCGTACCGGTAATTCCACCAGAATTAAGACCTTTGGTTCCACTGGATGGCGGTCGTTTTGCTACATCAGATCTTAACGATTTGTATCGCCGCGTGATAATTAGAAATAATCGTTTAAAGCGACTTCTCGAGATTAAAGCTCCAGAAGTAATTCTTCGTAACGAAAAACGTATGCTTCAGGAAGCTGTAGATTCGTTATTTGACAATTCACGTAAATCAAACGCTGTTAAAACTGATGCAAATCGTCCACTGAAATCATTAAGCGACAGCCTTAAAGGTAAGCAGGGACGTTTCCGTCAAAACTTGTTGGGTAAACGTGTTGACTTCTCGGCACGTTCGGTTATTGTCGTTGGACCAGAGCTTAAAATGCACGAGTGTGGTATTCCAAAAGATATGGCTGCAGAATTATACAAACCTTTTATCATAAGAAAACTTACTGAGAGAGGTATTGTTAAAACTGTAAAATCGGCTAAGAAAATTGTAGAACGTAAAGATCCTGTGATTTGGGATATTCTTGAAAACGTTCTTAAAGGTCATCCAGTATTATTAAACCGTGCTCCTACGCTTCACCGTTTAGGTATTCAGGCTTTCCAGCCAAAGCTTATCGAAGGTAAAGCTATTCAGTTGCACCCATTAGTATGTACAGCTTTTAACGCCGACTTCGACGGTGACCAAATGGCAGTACACCTTCCACTTGGAAATGCTGCAATTTTAGAAGCACAGATTTTGATGCTCGCTTCTCACAATATTCTAAACCCTGCAAACGGAGCTCCAATCACTGTTCCTTCACAGGATATGGTTCTTGGTCTTTATTATATGACCAAGGAGCGCAAAGGAGTAAAGGGCGAAGGTAAAACTTATTATTCTCCCGAAGAGGTTATTATTGCACATAACGAAGGTAAACTTGGCTTGCATGCAATAATTAAAGTTCGTACCGAGGATTTGAATGAGAATGGAGAGATTGTTACTAAGATGATCCAAACCACTGCAGGTAGAGTATTATTTAACAGAATCGTTCCACGCGAGTACGGATATATAAATGAACTTTTAACCAAGAAATCGTTACGTGATATTATCGGTAACCTAGTTGGAAAATGCGGTACAGCAGTAACAGCAAAATTTCTTGATGATATAAAGGACCTTGGTTATTACAACGCTTTTGTTGGAGGTCTTTCTTTCAATCTGGATAATGTAATTATTCCAGACGAGAAAAAAGAGCTTATCGAAGAAGGTTACGAGCAAGTTGATGAGATTATGTTCAATTACGATAATGGTTTTATTACTGATAACGAAAGATACAACCAGGTAATTGATGTATGGACCAACATTAATGCACGCTTGTCGATAGAAGTAATGCGCAAATTATCAACAGATAATCAGGGATTCAATGCAGTTTATATGATGCTGGATTCTGGCGCTAGAGGTTCTAAAGAACAGATTAGTCAGCTTTGCGGTATGAGAGGTCTTATGGCAAAACCACAGAAGTCAGGTGTTGCTACAAGCGAGATCATCGAGAACCCAATTCTTTCCAACTTTAAAGAAGGTTTGTCAATTCTTGAGTATTTTATCTCTACTCACGGTGCTCGTAAAGGTCTTGCCGATACAGCTCTAAAGACAGCTGATGCTGGTTACCTTACCCGTCGTTTGGTTGATGTTTCTCAGGATGTTGTAATTACTGAAGAAGATTGTGGAACTTTAAGAGGCTTGGTTGCTACAGATCTTAAGAAAAATGATGAAGAGGTTATCGAATCATTGTACGAAAGAATTCTTGGCCGTACAAGTGTACACGATATTTATCATCCACAAACTGAAGAGTTAATCGTTACAGCAGGAGAGGAGATTACCGAAAAAATTGCTCGTGCTATTGAAGAATCACCGATAGAGAAAGTGGAAATTCGTTCGGTTCTAACCTGCGAATCTCGTAAAGGTGTTTGCGCAAAATGTTACGGAAGAAATCTTGCAACCCGCAAGATGGTTCAAAAGGGTGAAGCAGTTGGGGTTATTGCAGCTCAGTCGATCGGTGAGCCAGGAACTCAGCTTACTCTTCGTACATTCCACATGGGGGGGGTTGCTGGTAACATTGCTAGCGAATCTTCAATGACTGCTAAATATGATGGTATCCTCGAAATTGATGAACTAAGAACTGTTGAACATGAAGAGTCTGATGGTACTGTTCTAGATATTGTGGTAACACGTATGGCGGAAATGAAAATTGTTGACGAAAAGACAAAAATTGCTCTTGTTAACAAACCAATTCCATACGGTTCGAAATTATTCTTTAAACCTGGTCAAAAGCTCAAAAAAGGTGATAAAATCTGCGAATGGGATTTGTATAACATAGTTATCATTAGTGAATTCTCTGGAAAATTGATGTTCGAGGACGTTATCGAAGGAGTTAACTTTAAGGAAGAAGTTGCTCTGCAGACTGGATTTACCGAGAAAATTATTATTGAAACTAAAGATAAAACCAGAATTCCTGTTGCAAAAATCGTTGATAAAAACAAAGAAGTTCTCGCAATCTACAACTTGCCAGTAGGTGCTCGTCTTGTTAAAAATGAAAACGATGCAATTAAAGCTGGTGATATTTTGATTAAGATGCCGAGAATAGTTGGAAAGGGTGGTGATATCACTGGAGGTTTGCCTCGTGTAACTGAGTTATTTGAGGCTCGTAATCCTTCAAATCCTGCTGTTGTTTCGGAAATCGATGGTGAAGTAGCTTTTGGTAAAATCAAAAGAGGTAACCGCGAAATCGAAATTAAGTCTAAAGAAGGTAAAATCAATAAATATCTTGTTCCTCTTTCAAAACAAATTTTGGTTCAACCAAACGATTATGTAAAAGCAGGAACAGCTCTTATTGATGGCGCTGTAACTCCTAGTGATATTCTTGCAATTAAGGGGCCAACCGAAGTTCAGGAATATCTAGTTAACGAAATTCAGGATGTTTACCGTTTACAGGGTGTAAAAATCAATGATAAACACTTTGAGGTAATTGTTCGTCAGATGATGAGAAAGGTTGTTGTTGAAGAACCTGGTGATACACAATTCCTTGAAAAACAAATCGTTGACAAATGGGATTTCAGAGAGGAGAACGACAGAGTCTTTGATAAAAAAGTTGTTGTTGATGCTGGAGATTCGGCTAATTTCCATCCAGGCCAAATGATTTCTTATCGCCGACTCAGAGATGAAAACTCTGTGCTAAAACGAAAGGACTTACGTCTTGTCGAAGTTAGAGATGCTTTACCTGCAACTTCGAGCCAGATACTTCAAGGTATAACCAGAGCTGCTCTTCAGACTAACAGCTTTATGTCTGCTGCATCTTTCCAAGAAACTACCAAAGTTCTAAACGAGGCTGCAATCAGAGCTAAGGTTGATGAACTAGAAGGTCTAAAGGAGAATGTAATTGTTGGGCATCTTATCCCAGCAGGTACAGGTTTGCGCGAATATCAAAATATTAAAGTTGCAACCAAGGATGTTGCAGAGAAGTTCGTTGCAGAGGGAGAACTCGAATCTGAAATTAAATTCTAATATACTATGGAAGACAAGAATAAACAAAACCAGATTAACATCGAACTAAACGAGGAAACAGGACAGGGGACTTACGCTAATTTAGCAGTTATTACTCACTCTTCATCGGAGTTCGTTCTGGATTTTGTTAGAATTATGCCAGGCTTACCAAAAGCTAAAGTTCAATCACGTATTATTCTTACTCCCGAGCACGCAAAAAGATTATTGGGCGCTTTGCAGGAGAATATCGTAAAATTCGAATCGGTAAACGGACAGATTAAAGTATCTGCAAATAAACCCGGAAATCCGATTCCTATGAATTTCGGCGGCCCAACAGCTCAAGCATAAGTTATAATTGTTAATAATTAAACTTGATAAAAGGGAGGAATTCGGAAACGGATTTCTTCCTTTTCTTTTTTTTTGTAACTTTGCTTTATGAAAAGTAAGTTTTTTATCATATTATCAATACTAATGCTTGTTGGGATCGTCTCATGTTTTAAGCCTGATGTTTATCCTCCAGAACCGCATATTGATTTTGTTGAATTTGTTTTTGTTGATACTGTTGATGCTTTAGATAATCCGGTATTAAACGGCACCTTAAAATTTTTCTTTGTTGATGGAGATGGTGATATTGGACATGATACCACATCGCCGATAAAAAATACTATCTTTATTGAAAAATTTGCTATTCGTAATGGTCAGGAAGTACTTTTGGATCTTCAAATACCTTTAGAGTTTTATGTTCCAGTTTTTGAGAACTCTGATCCTGATATGGCATTAAAAGGAGATATGTTTGTTAATGATTTGAATGAGATTTTTCCTTTTTCTGATGATACCATAATATATAAATTTTATATAGTTGACAGAGCTGGCAACAAGAGTAATGTTGAAGAAACTGGTTTCCTCATCCTTAAAAACTATATCACTGATTAAGATTTCTGAAGTAAATCAAGTTAAAACTAGAGTCGGCCGAATTGTATAAGTCAATTGCGAGATTTATTTTTTTTGATAGTTTTATATAGGTTCCATACAAACTCCAGAAATCTTTACTTGGACAAAATAGATTTTTAGCAATACTGTTAAAGTCATTCTCCGATCCCGACATTGCATATTCATACAGAAAACCATTCTTGAAATAGTCCTGAGCATAATCAAGACCTGCTTTCCCTGTTTTTATTTCTGCAACCCCACCATCTCCATAGCGAAACT
>JAQVGK010000104.1 GCA_028696755.1 Bacteroidales bacterium
GAAATAATTGAAAATCCGGAAAACGAACAACCTGCCATTGATTTTTTGGAGTTTATTTATGGAATGATGGATATGTATTTTGAATCTGATAAATCAGAGGCTTTTGGGAGATTTTACTCTTATCGTTTTGAGAGATTGGATGATGCAGTAGATGCTTTTTCGCATCGTGTTGCCTCTTTCAGATATCCATCAAAAGAAGTTTCAACTCTATTGAATAATTACCGCGACGAATTGGTAAAAGAAAAATATGCTCAGTCTCATTCCAAATTAAATCCTTTCGTTTTTTATGCCGCCGATCGTATTAAAATGTTTTTTGACAAGGCATTCGAAAACCTTATTGATACGTTTTTTATCACAAAATTTATTCATCAGAATAGTACTAATTATCTTCGATTTGTTCAGGAGTTATTAAGAATTGATTTTAAGGGGAAAACGGATGAGTTAATTTTATTTTTGAAAGAGAAAGAAAGCCTATTATTAGATGGTTCACTGAATCAGCTTGCTCCACAATCTGAAACTAAACTTTTGCCTTCTCTATTGGATACTCCAGAGTTTAAGGTTATATTAAACAAGGCTATTGATGCAGGTTTTGTGCTCGAAAATAATAACCATTATGTATGGATAGGAACAAATCCGCAATTAGCATATTTTGCTGAAATTGTTTCTCAGTATTTGAAGTTAAGCCTAAAATTTACTCCATTTTGTGACTTGTTTAATAAGAATTACTTAGCACAAGAGCGTTATCAATCCAAAACATATTTAGGAAAAGTAAATAGGCAAGATGATCTAGATCAACTTGTTTGTATTGATTAACAGTGTTTATAGCCCCTATTATAGCCCCTATATAGGGGCTTTTTTTTTGTTTTAGTTTCCATCTTTGCACTTAGTTATTGATAACAATATATTTGAGGTGAAGCGTGGCAGACGTGTTTGTGTGTAACCTCTTTTTATTAACCATCCTAATAATATAAATGATGGAACAAAATGTAAAAATTATCGCAGATGCAGTTACAGACAAAGTCTTATTCTGTACAAAAGAGGTTTTAACCGCAGACGAAGCGGTTAGGTATATGGGTATATCAAAGAGTTACCTTTATAAATTAACTATGAAGCAAGAAATTCCACACTATAAGCCAATGGGCAAAATGTGTTATTTTAATCGCTTAGAATTGGAACAGTGGTTACAATGTAATAGAGTTTCAACGTGTGCAGAATTAGCAGAACGAGCTCAAGCTTTTTTTTTGAAAAAGAATCCTAATTCTAGTGGAGGTGTTAAATGAATGAGAATAGAGTCATCATACCAGAAGCTCCTCTTCATAAGGAGCTAATTCTACCAATTTATGGGCTTCCTCAATCAATCCAGTATGTGATAGAAACTGTTTCAACTGTTTACCAATGCCCACGTGATTTTGTTGTTAGTGCTGTTTTTATGGCACAATCAACAATTGTGGGTAAGCGAGCATGCTCTTTTGATGGGAAGTATAATAATTACCCTAGTTTGTGGATTGTCAACGTGGCCGATTCGGGTTCAAATAAGTCGCAGCCTGTTAAGTGGGTAATAAGCCCTCTTATAAAAAGAGATAAAGAGAACTATAGGCTTTATTCTCAGCAAAAGGCAGAACTTAAAGAGTCTGTATGTCAAGATAAGATTGATCTTCCAATATTTAAGCAATTGATCATTTCTGATAGTACCCCTGAGGGTAGAAATAAGTGTTTGTTTCAAAATCCTAACGGAGTGATTTTATTCAGAGATGAACTTAAAGGGCTTCTGGATGATGTTGGGCGATATGGTCGCAGTGGAGAAATCTCTCAATTATTATCAATTTTTGATAATGAAGGGTTTAGTATTAATAGAAAAAATGAAGAACCGATATTAATTACTGATCCTTTTATGAATATCTATGGTAGCATCCAGCCAGATGTGCTTAAGGCTGTATTTGGTTCACCATTGCTCATGGGTAATGGTTTTAATCAGAGATGGCTTTTTTGCTATCCGAATAAATCGCCAGCATCAATGTATTCAAAAGAGGTTATCCCTGAAGCTTGTATGCAAGCTTGGATATCACATGTTGATGGTGTGGATCAATTTTTTAATAAGTTTAATGCTTCGTATGTTATATATTTTGATGATGCTGCAAAAGACACCTATGTGGCATATTATAATACTTTGCAAAGAAAAAAAGAAGAAGCAAATAGTTATAAGGCTGCCATCCACAGCAAGTTGCAAATACAAGTTCAAAGGTGGGCGACATTAGTAGCCATTTTTAATTATCAGAATCAACCCCTTGTGGTTCAGGAAGACAATATGTTGTATGCTATTGAGTGTATGAATTACTTCGAGCGATGTGCTATGAAGATTTATGATCAAATACAATCTGAAGAACAGGGGTATCTGTTAAAGAATGGAGAACTTATTGCTAAAGTACACCAAACTTATGGTATAAAAAACCAGACGCAATTTGCAGAATCTATTGGAATTAGCCAACAATCGGTGAGTAAATTTTTAAAAAACTAATTAGGTTGTGAGGTTGTTGGCTGTTTAGTAATAATTGCCCTGTTAATAAGGCTTTTTAGAATATATAGCCAACAACCTTCAACAGCCATAAAGCGAAATGAATGGTTGTGTGAGGTTGTGAGTAGATATCGCAGTGTTACCCTATTTTAGGCACTTAGACTCGTGAACAACTAACAACCTTACAACCTAACAAAATATCAGGAATATGAACAAAAATAATATTTTTCAAACAGAAATATCTCTTTATAATGGAGTAAGAGATACAACAGGCTCAACTTGTCTTCTTGAAGATTTTTTATCTTCAAAAACATATATAGACAAGATTCTTTTAATGCGAGCAGAAACCAATGCTGAACAAAGGAGGCATATGAAATTATCGTTGCCTCAAGCAACAATTAGCGGAGTTTTTTTTCCAAATAGAAGGAGTGAATATATGCAAAAGCATAGTGGTTTTATTTGTGTTGATATAGATAAAAAAGATAATCAACATATTGCAAATTTCTCGGATTTAAAGCACGAGCTAAGCAAATTGCCAGAGATGGCTTATATCAGCGTCTCGGTAAGTGGTAATGGATATTTTTGCATTATCCCCTTAAAGTATCCACAATGGCACAAAAAGCAATTCAAACAGCTTGAAAAAGACTTGTTAGGGTATGGAATTATAATTGACAAAGCTTGTGGTGATGTAACTCGATTGCGTTGTATTTCCTTTGATGAAAATCCTTATATTAACAGAGATGCAGTGCCTTATTCGGGATGCTATGTAGATCCCGTGCCCAAATTTATTACGAACTATAAGGCCTCCAATGAAATTAACAAAATATATGCTCTTTGTCGAATAATAGAGAGTAGAAAGATTGATATTACCAGCACATACGATAATTGGATAAGAGTTGGAGCAGCACTATCAACTTTAGGAGAAAGTGGTAGGGAAGCCTTTCATATTTGTAGTAAACAAAATGATAATTATTGTTTTACTGAAACGGATCGTAAATTCAATAATTTAATGAGAACTACCTCCGAAATAACCTTAGGCACATTTTTTCAATTGTGCAAAAATAATTTTATAACAATTTAAATTTTATATTATGAGTGAATATAAACCTTGGGGTGTCATTTCAACATCAGATAGAAATGCCAACAAAATAATATTTTCTGTTTTTGAAAATGGAGAAACTAAAGAAATCACTATGACGTTAGAAGAGTTGGTGTCCATGGCATATAACATTAATTTGACTATAAAGAGTATGCAGAATCGTATTAATCATTTTGCAGAACACTTAATAAGTCTATCAAACGTGTATAAAATATCTTCTGAGAAATTAAGTAGAGTAGATAAAGAATTATCTATCATTAATCGCCAATTAATTGCCTATTTGCATCCTGGTAAAATGCTTGAAATTGGATCAGCAGCAGCTTTGCTGGATTTGAGTATATCTCGTGTTTATCAGTTAGTTGAGGAACGTAAAATTCTATTTGAGAAGAGTGGTGGTAAATTATGGTTCAAAACTTCCGATTTACTCGAATGGCTTGATAATGGGCGTAAGTTCAAATTTGGTAAGGATTCTTCGAGATAATAAATTTCATGGTTTTTTATTAAGAGGGGGCATTTGCTCCCTCTTTTTGTGAGAAGATTGCTAAACGCTATTAAAACATAGTGAATAGCTACCAAACAATTGCTAAACCTCTATTAAGATGTTGTGAAAGATTTATAGGAAGTTAATAAATATTCTTCTTTTAATATTGTGTAATAATATATAATAATCAATAGTTTATATCGGTTTTATTGTGAATTACTATTCACAATGTTAGTTATTCTTGGTTCAAAATACTCCAAACAAATCTAGCTGTCTTCCAGATTAATCGGTGTGAGGATTTGATGGTAAACATTCATTTGTAACAACCTCGAAAGCGACCAATTATGGTCGCTTTTTTTGTTCTGATAAGTTTTTTTGGAAAACATGTTATCTTTTATGTGTTTTTGTTTTTTGTTAGAAAAACCGCAAAAAATTAAAAAAAAATTTTTGTAAAAACTTGTTAATTAAAAAATAATGTGTACATTCGTTGCACCCAATAGTATAAAAACGCAATTCGTAAATGCTTTTTATAAATGTAATTAAATGATTTATTTATAAACAATTATTATTTAACAATAGGTTCATTTACGAATGTTTTAAATGGGTAGTTACGTAAATAAAACGTTAGGTTCCATTCAAAAAAAAACGACAGTGTGAGGTATTGAAATTATTATCCATTTAACAAACAAGAATAAAATTTAACTTCCAAATTAAAAGAAAATGTACCTATTCAAAATATTTTTTGAATCTTTGCATCGAAATAGAAATTAGCTTATCAAGACTGATTTCAAAATTATTTTTAAATTCTCCTCTTTTCGTAAAGCAATCAATTCTTGAAGTTTTGCATCTGTGAATATAGATAGTTTTTTTGCTATTGAATAAAACAAAAACACGCCTGTATTCAACGAAAATATATTCATAATCAAATCAATCGCAGTAATCTGATGAATTCGACCTTTGAAAATCTCAATTTGCAAATCACGTTCAAAAATCTGTAAAAGATCCAAAGAAATTGTCATTAATTGTTTTTTAACCGCAGAGGTATTTTTCGGGTTTGTTGTAAGTTCGTTGATTAGAAAAGATACAATTTCAGGATGGTCTTGCAGCATTTCAAACTGTGTATAAACACAATCTTTTATCCGCTCTTCAAAAGTTAAACTATTATTAGCAATGGTTGATAAACCAACAGTGAAAATTTGTAAGTATTTTTCGAAAACCAACTGAAAGAGTTTTTCTTTGGAGCGAAAATAATAATGTATCAGGGACTGATTACAACCAACCTCTCTTGCTATCATTGTGGTGGTTGTACGTGCAAAACCTTTTTCCAGAAACAAGCTTTCAGCTGCTTCCAGAATGGATTTTTCGAGAATATTGTTGCGTACCATGTTTATTTTCATTTGAAGTTTCATTAAAAATCGAATCTAAATCGCATTCGGAGACCATATTTCGAAACATTTGGATTATCCAAATATGTAAACCGTCTGACGAGGTCGACCCTAAAAAACTTAAATATATTGCCAACTCCGATACTACCCTCAATATAAGGTGTTTTTCCGAGTGAATATGTAATTTGGGTGCCATCAGTTGATATTGGTAGTCGGAATAAATCGGTTTGTTCTGCCGGATTATTTTGTGAAGTAATATTCCCATATAAGGCTTTAAAAGTAACTATTTCTCTTAAATTTAATTGTCTTGTCAATGGTATCTTATTGAAAAAGAAACCATTAAAAGAATGGTCAATCATCAATGAAGTGTATTGGTCGGTAGCAAACTCCAAAAAATTCATCATATTATACGATTCAATTTGGTAGGAATATGTTTGGTTAGCTTGAGGCAAGTTCAATAATGGATAAGGTACTTTTCCGAATATTTTCCCTGCTTCCCACACTACATCCGAATATCCAAATACCGACACATAAAATCTTTTCCGAATCGAAAAACGTAAGCTTTGATAGTCATAATCGTTTTTCCAAAGTTTATTACCCGCGCTGTATCTAAGTTCAAACACAGGGTATTTACTGTAAATTGGAACGCGATACGTTTTTCCTTGATAGAAACTTTCGTGTGGTGCAAATCGCAAATTGAGATAAAACTCCGAAATATTTAAATGACTAACATTATTTTGCTGCGAGAGATAATCGGTATAATTAAAATATAAATTTCCTCCCGGAGCCTGATTGGTAAACTTATAACCCAAGGTGTACGAAAAATGATTTTGAAACTCGTTCAAATGTTCAAGTTTGAATGTTTTATTATAGAAAATCTTATCGTTTACCCCTCTTTTTATGGATAGTAGAATATTATCTTCCATTAAAAATTGCATTTGTTGTCCCGGTAATTGCGTTTCGTTCTGAATGCTCATTTTCAAAGATTTAACAGGAAACTCCATAAAGTTTCTTTTTGTAAATGACCAATTGGCACCAAGATAATATTTGGGCAATTTATCAGTAAGCCCATAAGCAACGTACGTTTCTAAGTTTAATTTTTTACTAAGTTTGTCGGTTGTTCTACCTCCAAATCGAAAACGTAAACCCTCGATAGGATTATACATGTAAAAAGTATTTATTGGCCCAATTTCAAATTTTCCAAAATCGCGGTAGCCAAATAGTACAACACCAGCTACTTTTATTGCTTTTTTAATTGCAGGATGACTTAACAAACTATCCATAGCACTGTAAGTGCCTGCTTCGGAGCTGCTGAGTCTTTCTGGCCTATGGGTTTCCCAGTATTCGTTACTCCGTTGCTTGGCACTGTCAAGCATTTGCATACTTTGGCCTTTAAATGTATTTTCGGCAAGCGAAGGAGTAAATTTGTAATTGGAATATTGAACTGTTTTTTGACCAAATATACTACTGCTTTTTTTGGTAATACCAAAGTTGATAGAAATCATTTCGGACGACAACATTAAACTATTATTTAATTGATTATCAAATTCTTGTACAACTTTTACATCATTTATCCAATTCAAGTTTACGGCTTTGTTCAACGATAATTCAACTTTTTTTACAGCATAACTTCCATCCAACAGAATGTATAAATATCCCTGAAAAAGAATATCTTGTTTATTGCGCGGACCAAAAAACAACTTAATATATTTCGAATTATCGGTTTGAATCGTATCTACAATATCGTACATATAAAATGTAGTAGCTAAATCGGCAATTGGACTTAAAAACTGATTAGAGAAAAAAAGTATGTTGTTGTCGTAAATGTCGATGTCTTGATACAAATACTTTATATTGTCCTGAATTCCTTTGTTGTCGAACCCCGGAAATGTAACGGCTTTATGTGCCGACACAATTTCTTTTACCTGGCGCGGTGTACGTTGATAATGGTAATTTGATATATCCTCTTTCAAGTACATGGGTAAAATTTTCTTCCCGCTATTTTTCAACGAATCAATATTTTCAAACATAAACTGGAAGTGCTTGAAAATCTTTTTCTTTTGAAATTCAGGAGTAATATCATTTATGGCAAATTGTACCTTTTCGTATTTCTCGTTCTCGTAATATTCCAATGCTTCAGCTTTATTTTTAGCCTTATTTTCTATTACTTTACGAATTAAATCAACTGACGGGTTATTTTTGTTCCTATATCTTTGTTTGCTTACAACTATTTCTTTCAAATCCTGCGCTTGAGGCTGTAATTTAATTTCAAACTCCTTTTTTGAAGCATGTAAATAGATTGTTTCGGTTTTGTAGCCTACACACGATACGGTGAGTTTATTTTTGATTGGTTCGAAATTCTTTACTGTAAATACAAATTTGCCATCAGTGTCCGAAGCAGTTCCGTATTGATAATCAGACATATATAATGTAGCAAAAATCACGGGTTCATTCGTTTGCGAATCAGTAACAATTCCTTTAAAAGTCAAATCATTTTCGGTTATCGAAAAACAATTGAAAGAAAATAAAGAAAAAACAATTAGTAGTATTTGAATTTTCATTTTCGAAATTATTGACTAAATATTCATCAAATTATGAAATTATGAAATCATAATTTATGAGCACATTTATTCTAATTAAAAACATTAAACCTCGTGAACTTTGTGTTTTTTAAATACCCAAAATTTTTGAAGTGTGTAATTAAAAGCAATTGAAACAAATAAATCAGTAAAGAGCCGGCTTATTTTATAATCCACGCCTAAATATGTGGTAATCAAATATGTACCTGTTGATTTCAAAAAAATACTATTGGCAACCACAAGAACAAATTTCATTAGCTGTTTTGCATAAGAATCTTCGTAAGGAATATCCTTTGTGTGGAAAGTCCAGGATTTGTTTAAGCTGAAATTAATGATTGCACCAATCACACCACCGATAACTATACTCAACGTGTAGTGAAAATGGAAAATCTCTGTCAGAAAGATCATTATCAAATAATCGGTGATGCCGCCAACAAATGCCGAAAATTGAGCTTTTACAAACACAAAAACCGGATTAAGCATTCTACTTGCTTTGCAGTTTTTCTTTAATATCGCATTCATCTGCTACTTTTAAAAGCTTAGTTGTATCAACAATATTGGAAACCAATAAAAATAAGGTTGTTACAAGTGAAATATATTGTATAGAATTATGAAATAAAACTTCAATAATCAGTATCAACGACAATATTATTCGCACCTCAGTGGGACCGAAAAGCCCTGAATCAATGGAGTATTTACCTGTAATTTTATATTTTACGGTTGTTGTAATCATTTCCCAACCATATAATACTACAAATAAAAAACCAACAATTTCCCAAGCTCCATCTACGTAAACCACAAAGCCTAAGCCGATTAAAATGACTCCAAGCCAGTCTACAGTTATGTCGAGCGCATATCCATACCATTTACGCGGTATATGCCGGTAATAGGCAATCCGCCCATCGAGCGAATCGCCAAACCAACAAATAAAATATCCCAACACACCAAGCAGCAAAAAAGTGGGGTGAATGTAGAAGGCTAATAAAAAACTTGCAAAAGTCAGTATACTCCCCAAAAAACCAATAGCGGTAAGCATATCAGAACTTAACCATTTAGGCATCCGTTGTACCAAATAAGCAATGAATTTTTGTTCTGAATCTTTAAACAAGTTGGTGCGATTTCGACCTTCTGCAATAGCTTTTACAACTTCGCTTGTTGTATAATTTGTTTTATTTTCCTTAATGATTTTTTTAACCTGCTATTCTGTTATCTTTTTCGATTTTTTATTCATTCTTTCCTTTATCGTTTCTACCACATAATAAACC
>JAQVGK010000105.1 GCA_028696755.1 Bacteroidales bacterium
CAGAGTGATAAAAGAAGTTTCTGCAAAAGTTTGTGACGGAACAGAAACCCTACAACTTGCCGAACAAATCACAAATGAAATAAATAAATTCGAATCTCTTAAAACAGAATATGTTGTTTTTTGTGAACCCGACAGCCTGAAACCTGTTTATACACTGAAAAAAAACAGCAAAGTTCAACTTTGTGTTGCAGTTTGGTGTGGTAAAATTAGATTAATTGATAATTTATGTTTGCATATTTAAATAAGTATTGCTTAAATTTGCAGCGATTTTAGTTTTTAATTATGAATATAGAAATAGTCAAATCAAAAATTCACAAAGTAAGAGTTACCGAAGCTAACCTTCAGTACGTTGGAAGCATTACAATTGATGAAGATTTGATGAAAGCTTCTAACATTATTGAACACGAAAAAGTTCAGATTGTTAATATTAATAATGGCGAAAGATTCGAAACCTATGTAATAAAAGGAGCTGCAGGTTCTGGAGTTATTTGCCTCAATGGCCCTGCTGCCCGTAAAGTTGCAGTCGATGATGTTGTTATAATTATTTCATACGCATCAATGGACTTTGAAGAAGCTAAAAACTTTAAACCTTCTTTTATTTTCCCCGATACGCAAACAAACCGCTTGTTATAATAATGACAACGCTGAAACTTGCATACTCAAAAATTATCAGCCCAGATAATATTGAAGATCTCTTAGCCGATTACAAACAAAAACAGGTAAAAATTGTTTTTACAAATGGCTGTTTCGATGTTTTACACTATGGACATATTGATTACTTGTCTAAAGCTGCTGATTTTGGAAGCAAATTAATCATCGGACTTAATTCAGACAATTCTGTAAAAAGGCTTAAAGGAGATTCCAGACCAATAAATAATGAAAATGCACGAGCTTTATTACTCGCATCATTATTTTTTGTCGACGCAATAATTGTTTTCGATGAAGACACTCCCGAAAAACTAATTAAAAAAGTGTGTCCAAATGTTTTAGTTAAAGGTGGAGACTATAAACTTGAAAATATTGTTGGTGCTCAATATGTTATTGCAAACAAAGGAAATGTAGAAATAATTCCTTTTGTCGAAGGATTTTCTTCGACAAACATCATAAATTTACTTGGAAGCGAATAATATTTTTTTTATATTTGCATCTGATAAAAAAGCAAACGACATGAAATGGTTTAAAATCTTTCTTATTTTAATTACTGCTGGAATGTTAATGACTGGTTGCAAAAACTACGAAGAAGAAATTATCGGAACTTGGAATTTTCAAACTTTTGATAATAATCCTCAGGGAACTGTAACTTGGACATTTAAAGATAATGGCGATTTAATTAGAATTTCGACTTTAGGCGGAGACATTGTTTTTGACACTTGTGATTACATTATTGATAAAAGTCTTTTTAAAAAGCAAGTAACAATAACAAACAGCAAAATGATTCCTGGTCAGGATGATCTCAATGGAGTTTATACTATTGAGAAATTCAAGGAAGATATTATAGTAATGACAAGGGTTCGCCTTGCAGATGATGAGACCGCAGGTGCTTATCTACGCTGCGAATTGATGCGTAAACAATAAATTATGTCAAAATACAAAACAGTTTTTGTTTGTCAAAACTGTGGATATGTTTCGCCAAAATGGGCGGGAAAGTGTTCCAACTGTAATAGTTGGAATTCTTTTATTGAGGAAGTCGAATCCAAAGATGACAAGGTAGCCAAATCGTCGCCAAGTGCAAAACCTGGACAAGCTCAAGCTATAAATAGTATTTCTCCAAATGTTTTTGCACGACGACAAATGTTTTTTTCCGAATTCGACAGAGTGCTTGGTGGCGGACTGGTTCCTGGCTCATTAGTTCTGCTCGGTGGCGAACCAGGGATCGGAAAATCAACCTTAATTTTACAATCTGTATTAAATCTTAGCAACACTAAAGTTTTGTACATCTCTGGCGAAGAAAGCGAAAGTCAGATAAAACTTCGCGCCGACCGTATTGGAATAAATAATCCCGATTGCTTTATTTATACAGAAACTAACATCGAGAAAATTATTGCCACAATAAAAGACATTTCGCCCGACCTAATAATTATTGACTCTATTCAAACAGTCGCTTCGTGCGAACTAAGTTCATCACCAGGAACGGTATCGCAAATAAGAGAATCGACACGACTCTTGCAAGAATATGCTAAAGAAACTTCTACACCTATAATTTTAATAGGACATATTAACAAAGACGGTGATATTGCAGGACCAATGTCGTTAGAACACATTGTGGATGTTGTGCTGCAATTCGAGGGCGACAATAATTATTTCTACAGGCTATTGCGACCAAAGAAAAACAGATTTGGTTCAACCTACGAAATTGGGGTTTTCGAAATGACTGGCGATGGACTAAAAGAAATTTCCGATCCAGGCAACATTCTTATTTCGGGCGAAAATACAGGATTAAGCGGTGTAACATACGGAACAATTGCAGAAGGTTCACGTACACTTATGATTGAGGTTCAAGCTCTAGCTGGCAATGCTGTTTTCTCAACTCCGCAGCGTAATGCTAACGGATTCGACTCACGCCGTTTTCAAATGCTTTTGGCAGTAATCGAAAAAAGACTAGGACTTAAACTTTCCCAAAAAGATATCTTTTTAAATATTGCCGGTGGACTTAAAATAAATGATCCAGCAGCCGACCTTAGCGTTATGGCAGCAGTAATTTCTTCATATTTTGATAAAGCAGTTGCCGAAAACATTTGCTTTATTGGCGAAGGAGGATTATCTGGACAAATACGACCTGTTTCTTTTATAGAGAAAAGAGTTGGTGAAGCAATAAGACTAGGATTTAAGAAAATTTTTATTCCGTTCTCTCAAAAACAAGACATCAAAATCAAAGGCGCCGAAATTATTGCCGTTAACGACATAAAGAACTTTGCCTCCCAATTGTTGAAGTAAAAGGATTTGGATTGTTGGAATAACTGGTGGTTGGCTTTGCCCCCCATCATTCCAACAATCCATCATTCCAACAATCCAATTTACATATGATTAAAATCGTTATTCTGATTACTCCTGTCGTATTCGGCACAATCAATTTCTACCGAAAGATTACCCGGACGCTCCCGACTTGTCCCATTTAATTTTAGCACGATCGTAAGTGCCTGAATATCAGCAACATACAATTATAAACGAATGTTTTTGCCGCACTAAGGCAGTTGTTGTGAACTATTTCTAATAAATAATAGATGGTCAAAAGCTAACAAAATCAGTCTTTTTTACCCCAAACTTTTTTCCTTGATGAAAAAAGTTACAAAAAAATCAAGGCAAACCGATGCTGCCCAACGCACCTCGAGACGAAACAAAAGAATTGTACGTCGACCTTGGCCTAAAACAAATGCCAAGCTCCATTGGCCAGTACCCAAATATTTGTTTTAGGAAACGACATGTCGGCTCGACACAATTCTAATTGTTTCGCTTTCACCGCTTGAGCTGCCCGCCGTTTTGCCAGGCCCTCCCGCGGAGCAATGAATCCTGTTTTGTCGCTTTGTACTCCTGATTTAAAAAAATAACGCACAAAATGATACAGTCAGGAGTGATCTTACTTTGTCGCACTAATCTGGACAAGTCAGGAAAATTGTTGAAGCAAATAAAATTGGATTGTTGAAGTAAATGGATTTGGATTTTTGGAATAACTGGTGGTTGGCTTTGCCCCCCCATCATTCCAACAATCCATCATTACATCAATCCAATTTACATATGATTAAAATCGTTATTCTGATTACTCCTGTCGTATTCGGCACAATCAATTTCCACTGACAGATTTGATGGCCTTTCGAAATGCGCATCTCTTGAGTAAGGTAATTTTGGATCGTCGAGAACTTTTTGCATATACAGTCCCCAAATTGGTAATGCGAGTGCAGCACCCTGACCAAGTGTAATATATCTGAAGCGGATACTTCTCACCTCGCCTCCTACCCATGCACCGTTAACTAATTCAGGAGTATAACCAATAAACCAACCATCACTATGATTATTTGTGGTACCAGTTTTACCTGCAAGCTCAGAGTTAATTTTGTACACCGAACGCAATCTCGAGCCAGTTCCTTCATTTACAACACCCTTCATCAAATCAACCATCAAATAAGCGGTTTCTTCGCTCAGTGCCTGGGTCTGAATTTGTCCAAAAGTTGCAAGTACATTACCATTCTTATCTTCAATTCTTGTAACATAAACAGGACGAGTATAAACCCCCTTGTTTGCAAAAGTACAATAACCACTAACCATTTCACTTAAAAGGACTTCGGGAGCTCCTACACAAATCGAAGGATATGGATCGATATGACTATTCACACCCATCTTTTTAGCAATAGCCACCACAGCTTGTGGCGAGAATTGCTTTAGTACCCAGGCCGAAATCTGGTTTAGAGATAATGCCAAACCAGTTTTCAGACTAATCATTTGTCCGTCTAAATCCGATGGAGAGAATTTTGGAGTATAAAACTTGCCATCCTCTAGCTCGAATGTTACCTCCACGTTTGGCACTTTGGTACATGGTGAATAACCATTTTGCATCGCCAGACAGTATATAAATGGCTTTATAGTAGAACCAACCTGACGTCGCGATTTTGTAACCTGATCAAATTTAAAATGCTTATAGTCGATTCCTCCTACGTAAGCTCTTACATAACCAGTATTAGGCTCCATCGACATAAAACTTGCATTTAAAAACATCTTGTAATATCTAATTGAATCAAGAGGTGTCATCGTTGTATCAATTTCTCCATTCCAGGAGAAAACACTCATCTGCACAGGTTTATCAAAAGATTCAATAATTGCATCCTCTTTCATTCCACTGGCAGCAAGCACTCGCCATCTTTCGCTGCGACGCATCGACATAAACATAATCTGTTCAACTTGCTCTTCGGTAACCTCATAAGCAAAAGGTGCCTTTTTATTATTTTTCTGATCTTTAAAAAATTCTTTCTGAATATAACCACCTATATGTTGAGTTACAGCATCTTCGGCATATTTTTGCATGCGACTATTAATAGTAGTATAAATTTGAAGACCGTCACTGTATATATCGTAGTTACTACCGTCGGGCTTTGTGTTTTTATTACACCAACCATACGATGGATCTACAGCCCAGTTAATAGAATCTTCAACATACTCTCGCATATCAACATAATCCTCTGGCTTTGGCTCTACTGCTGTTAACCACAATCTTAAAAACTCCCTGAAATATGTGGCCGATCCAACATTATGGTCAACTTTTTGGAATCTCACTCCTAACGGGCATTGTTTAAGAGAATCAAACTGTTCTTCGGTAATATAATCATATTTGTACATCTGGCCAAGAACAACATTACGGCGATGAAGAGTTTGCTCAGGAAAACGCAAAGGATTATACATAGATGGATTTTGTGCCATCCCGACTAGCATTGCTGCTTGAGTTATTGTAAGTGCTCCTGGCACAGTGTCAAAATAAACATGAGAAGCAGATTCGATTCCAACAGCAAGGTTAAGAAAATCGAATTTATTAAAATACATTTCGATAATTTCTTCTTTTGTATAGCTGCGCTCCAATCTAACAGCAATAATCCACTCTTTAAATTTCCTATGAATAATTCCGAGTTTACCCATATTATCTTCTCGGGGAAACAACATTTTAGCTAATTGCTGTGTTATGGTACTACCTCCACCTTTTGACCCGCCACCTAACAAACCGGAAAAAACTCTGGGTAACGCGCGAAAGTCTATCCCCGAGTGCGAATAAAATCTTATATCCTCTGTAGCAACAAGTGCATCAATCAGATAAGGAGACAAATCCTCATATCTCACCTGAGAGCGATTTTCTCTAAAATAAGTTCCAAGAACTTCAAGATCATCCGAGTAAATTCTGGTTGCAAGATTTTCTTTTGGATTTTCGAGTTCCTCAAAAGTAGGCATAAAACCAAGCACTCCTTGCGACAGGAGAACAAAATACAGTACCAGTAATAATATCGATGATGCTATTATAGACCAAAAAGTTATTGTAAAAGTTTTAACAAACTTGGGAGAAAATTTTACCTTTGCACTTTTAGTTGTTGTCATAGTTTTTAAAAATTATGGCGTAAAATTAATTTTTTTTTATGAATTAGTTTGCGAATTTCTTTATTTTGCACTCGAAAAATTTAAACAATAGATGGAGAATAACCTTGTAATCGTTGAGTCACCTGCCAAAGCTAAAACTATTAAGAAGTTTTTGGGTGATGACTTTGTAGTAAAATCGAGCTTTGGACACATTCGTGACCTCTCGAAAAAGAATCTTGGAATTGATATTGAAAAAGGATTTTTACCAGAATACGAAATTCCAGCTGATAAGAAAAAAGTTGTTGCCGAATTAAAAAAAGCTGCTTCTCAGGTACAAACAGTATGGTTAGCTTCCGATGAAGACCGCGAAGGAGAAGCAATATCTTGGCATTTGAGCGAGGTTCTAAAACTTAAAAAGTCTGAAACTCGTCGAATAGTGTTTCATGAGATTACAAAGGATGCAATTCAGAATGCTATAAAAAACCCACGCGACATTGATATAAATCTTGTTAATGCGCAACAGGCACGACGTGTGCTAGATCGTTTAGTTGGTTTTAGTTTATCGCCTCTATTGTGGAAAAAAATTAAACCGGCTCTTTCTGCCGGACGTGTTCAATCTGTTGCAGTTAAACTTATTGTTGAAAAAGAAAGAGAAATAAATGATTTCAAATCTTCGTCAGCTTTTAAAGTAATAGGCTATTTTAATATTGAAGGAAATGCGGTTAAAGCAGAATTAAATCAAAAGTTTAAAACACAAAAAGAAGCCGAAGATTTTTTAAACAAGTGTAAAAACGAACAGTTTAGCATTGCCGATATTCAAAAGAAACCAGGCAAAAAATCTCCTGCTCCACCATTTACCACTTCTACATTACAACAGGAAGCAGGTCGCAAATTAGGCTATTCGGTAGCACAAACAATGAAGTTTGCTCAAAGTCTTTACGAAAATGGGTTTATCACTTATATGAGAACCGACTCGGTAAACTTATCGAATTTGGCCATCGGTAGCATCAAAAATCTGATCACTACGACTTTTGGTGAAGAATATGTAAAAATACGCAAGTACGACAATAAAATCAAAGGAGCTCAAGAGGCACACGAAGCAATCAGACCAACTTATGCCGAAAACGAGACTATCGAAGCTGGCAAGCAAGAACAAAGATTGTACGATCTGATAAGAAAGAGAACCATTGCATCACAAATGGAAGATGCAAAAATTGAAAAAACTATTATTACCATTAATAATAAAGAGAATTCAATTATTTTTACAGCTACTGGAGAAATTGTTACCTTCGACGGATTCCTAAAACTCTATATCGAATCAACTGATGACGAATCTTCTGAAGAAAATCAAGCTTTATTGCCAAATGTTAAAAAGGGAGCCGAAGCTGTTTACACAAAGATTGAAGCTACCGAACGATTTGATCAACCACCTTTTAGATACACAGAAGCAAGTCTTGTGAAGAAAATGGAGGAATTGGGAATTGGACGACCTTCTACTTATGCACCAACTATTTCTACAATTCAACAACGCGAATATGTTGTTAAAGAAAGCCGACCAGCATCTGTAAGAAAAATTTCGGCCCTCATTTTAGAAGAAGGAAAGATTAGTACAAAATCGGTAAACGAAAAATATGGTGCCGAAACAAACAAACTTTTCCCAACTTCGATGGGAGTTGTCGTTACCGATTATCTAGTTGGCCATTTCGACGATATCTTAAATTACAATTTCACAGCTCAGATCGAAGAAAAATTCGACAATATCGCAATTGGGAAAATTGCATGGGAAAAAATGATTAAAGATTTTTACAAAACTTTTTCTGGAAAAGTAGAATCTAGTCTTAAAGAAAAAGAAAGCAGTAAATGGGAAAAGGAAATTGGAATCCACCCAGCAACTGGATTGCCTATTATTCTCAAAGTCGGAAAATATGGCCCTTATGCATCTGTCGAAGGAGCCGAAAAACCTATTTATGCAAGTCTAAGGAAAAATCAGAATATCGAAAGCATCTCCTATGAAGAAGTTCTCGACTTATTTAAGCTTCCACGAAATATAGGCACATACGAAGAAGATGATGTTATTATCTCACTGGGAAAATTTGGACCATATATCAAAAATAATGGAAGTTTTTTCAGCCTAAAAAAACAAGACGACCCATATACCATTAATATAGAGAGAGCTATCGAAATTATTGAAGAGAAAAAATCTCAACAAAAAGAAAGCTTCAGCAGAACATTTGATGAAATTCCAGGATTACAAATTTTAAAAGGTAAATACGGACCATACATTTCCTACGAGAAAAAAAATTACCGTATCCCTAAAACTTTTGATCCTCAGACGATGACTGTTGAAGATTGTAAAACAATAATTTCTAAAAAAGAGTCGAAATAGCTTTGGCTCTGAAAATGAGATGTTTAGCTTTGCTTTTTGTAATAATTCCCTCGGGTTTTTATGACAAAAATCATGTTTAAGGCATAGGCACATAATAATAACAGTATTGCTACCGTTATTTTTATGAAAAAAAATTATTTATTTTTTGAATATTATTTGCAATATTTAAAAAATTTGATGTAACTTTCGCAATTTGAAATTTTGGAGTAAACGAACTCACTATTTCATAAAAGTTATTAACAATTTTTGTGGTTATCAACAAAAAAATGTTAATAAAATTTGGAAAATTAAAAAAAAAGTGTTTTTTTTACCAATTATAAAAATTGGGAGTTAAGTATTGAAAGTGAAAAACCGAAATTTATGAGGAGATTAGTACTACTGATTATCGTTTTTGCAGGAATGTTTATAAACTATTCCTTTGCTCAGGCAGACTCTCATTTCAGCTTGTTTGAATACTCGCAGAATGTTTACAACCCTGGAGCAGCAGGCAGCAACAATGCAATGTGTGTTACCAGCATCCACCGTCAGGCTTGGGTAGGCTTTGGAGATGGTCGTCCGGTAACAACAATTTTTTCATTCGACATGCCACTTGCAAATGTACTTGGTGTTGGGCTGAATATTAATCAGGATATAATCGGTTTTCAAAAAGACTTAAATATTACTGGAAATATTGCATATCGTGCTGATCTTGACTTTGCAATGCTTGGTGTAGGTATAGGTGTTGGCGTTGTTAACAGAGCTATTAACGGCGACTGGATCACATTGGAGTCGTTAAATGGACAAACTGTTTATAGATCGGAAGAGCACA
>JAQVGK010000106.1 GCA_028696755.1 Bacteroidales bacterium
CTCTAAAGAAACTAATGGAGTAACAATTTGAAAGTAAAATAATAAACATCTGTTAGATTAAACTGCCAAATATCAGTTCAAAGATAATGTAAGGCAAAATCAACAATTAACAACAATTTGTTTTAAACTCGTTTTAAGTTATGTATCTATCATATCAATATTATTTTATTTTTGCAAAAATGCCAAATAATGAAAAAGACTCTCATATTTATTTCCATGTTTGCTATAATCTTTGTTTGCTGTAATAATACTGGTAAATCAAACATTACGAATGCAGAGCAAGAAACCCTAGAAACAGAAGATACAACCGTTTATCCTGGAATTTATCAAACTGAGCAATATTTTAGTTTGCTAGAAGGTAAAAAAACAGGTATTGTCTCAAATCAAACTGGTATTATTAATAATGTACATCTTACCGATACTTTATTAGCCTCTGGAATTGATGTGGTTAAAGTATTTTGTCCCGAGCATGGATTTAGAGGTTTGGCAGATGCAGGTGCAAAAGTGGATAACAGCACTGATCCAAAAACTGGTTTACCAATAATCTCGCTTTACGGAAAAAACAAAAAGCCTTCAGTCGAGCAAATGCAGGGACTCGATATTGTTGTATTTGATCTTCAGGATGTTGGTGTTAGATTTTATACATATATTTCGACTTTACATTATGTTATGGAAGCTTGTGCCGAAAACGATATTCCTCTAATTGTTCTCGACCGTCCAAATCCAAATGCACATTATATTGATGGAGCAATACTAGACACTGCAAACCATCGTTCGTTTATTGGAATGCATCCTGTTCCTGTGGTTTATGGGATGACAATTGGCGAATACGGCAAAATGATTAATGGTGAAAAATGGCTTAAAAATGGTATTCAATGTAACCTCACAGTTATTCCATGTAAAAACTACACACACAACACAAAATATTCGTTACCAGTAAAACCATCGCCAAATTTACCAAACGACAGATCAATAGAGTTATACCCTACACTTTGCTTTTTCGAATCAACTATTTTAAGTATAGGGCGTGGTACTAACAAACAATTTCAAATTATCGGCCACCCATCTTTTGCGAATGTTAAAGAAGCTGATTTTGAATTTACGCCTATGCCAAACGAAGGTGCATCAGATCCTGTGCTAAATTCACAAAAATGCTTTGGTTTTGATTTATCGGCAGGTAATTCAATTTTTGATTGGAAAGAAAACCAATTGAATATTGGACTGATTATAAAAGTTTATCAATTATTCCCTGAAAAAGAAAAATTCTTTAAAAAATCGAATTCAATTGAATTATTAGCAGGATATTCTGACTTTAGGAAACAAATAGAAAATGGCAGCACCGAAGAAGAGATTCGTAAGGGCTGGCAACAAGGAATAGAAAACTTTAAAATTATCAGATCAAAATATCTAATTTATGAATAAAAAAGCTACACAAATCATTACTCTATTATTGATTGCTTCGGCAACATTTTTCACATTTTGCAGCGATCAATACGAAAACCATTCTTTAGCATTTCGCAACAATACAAACGACAGCATTCAAATCGACCGATACACATCTGCGAGCATAAGACCAAGAACTACTATGGTTGCCTCTGGACAGTACGGCAAATTCTACGAAACCTCTGCAGACATGTGGGTAAGTCCACAAGTCGAATTAGAAAAAATTTGCGATTCGATTGTTGTTACAGGAATGGTTAACGATAAAAATTTCCGTATTCGATTTATGCCAGACGATACCCAAAACTATTGCACATCACCTTATTCGGCAAATGCAGTGTGGGATTTAGAAGTTGTTGTAAACGAATACCCAAGATTTCTCGGTAAAACACTCGAAAGATTTAACAATCATATTTTCGACATAAATCCGGCTTGTATTACAACTGAGTAAAAAAAACGCCCCAAATTTTGGAGCGTTTTCATTTATACTTAAACCATTTTACATATACGACTCAATCGGCTCGCAGGTACACATCAAATTTCTGTCGCCATAACCATTGTCGATTTTACCAACGTAAGGCCAGAATTTGTTTTCCTTAATCCAGCTTAGTGGGAATGCAGCCTGTTCTCTGCTGTATTTGTGATTCCATTCACTTCCTACACATTCGAATTGAGTGTGAGGAGCATTTCTTAATGGATTATCTTCACGATCGAGAGTTCCAGCTTTAATAGCTTCACATTCCATCTTAATTGCTTTCATTGCTTCGACAAACCTGTTTAGTTCTTGTAAACTTTCACTTTCGGTAGGCTCAACCATCAATGTTTCGTGAACTGGGAACGATAATGTTGGAGCGTGAAATCCGTAATCCATTAAACGACGAGCGATGTCAGCTGCCTCAATACCATATTCCTCACGGAATTTATTTACGTCAAGAATCATTTCGTGAGCGCAACGACCAGTTTCGCCAGTATAAAGCACTTCGAAATATCCTTTTAATTCGTTAGCAATATAATTGGCATTAAGCATTGCAATTTTTGTTGCATTTTTTAAGCCTGCCTCACCCATCATTTTTAAATAAGCATAAGTGATTGGCAAAACAAAAGCTGAACCGTAAGGAGCTGATGCAACTGCACTAACTGCATTCTCTCCACCTGTTTTTACCACAGAATGTCCTGGTAAAAATTCAACCAAATGCTTAGCAACAGATATTGAACCAATTCCTGGGCCGCCACCTCCGTGAGGAATTGCAAAAGTTTTGTGTAGATTTAAGTGACAAACATCAGCACCAATAGTTCCAGGATTTGTTAAGCCAACTTGAGCATTCATATTTGCACCATCCATGTAAACAAGACCACCATTTTGGTGAATAATGTCAACTATTTCAAGAATTTTTGATTCAAAAACACCGTGAGTTGATGGATAGGTAATCATTACAGCACTAAGATTATCTTTATGCTCAATAGCTCTGGCTTTTAAATCTTCGACATCAATATTTCCATTTTCGTCGCATTTTACAACAATAACTTCCATACCTGCCATTACAGCAGAAGCAGGATTTGTTCCGTGTGCAGATGAAGGAATTAAACAAATATTACGATGTAATTCATTTCTTGATTTGTGATACTCGCGAATAACCATAAGTCCAGCATGCTCACCAGTTGCGCCAGAGTTTGGCTGCAACGAAGTTCCTGCAAAACCAGTAATTTCGCTCAAATCTTTTTCCATTTCGGCAATCATTTCGTAATATCCTTGTGCCTGATCTGCAGGAACAAATGGATGAATACCGCCAAACTCGGGCCAGCTTAATGGCAACATAGAAGTTGCAGGATTAAGTTTCATCGTACATGAACCAAGCGAGATCATAGAACGGTTTAGAGCGATATCACGATTTTCGAGACGTTTAATATAACGCATCATTTCGGTTTCGCTATGATACATATTAAATACATTATGCTGTAAAATTTTATCTTCTCTAGCAAAGCGTGCGTCAAAACAAGCACCGTCGCCAATAGACTCCACATGGCGATAAACTTTATTATTTGCCTTGGCAAAAATCTCGAGAATATTATTTACTTCCTCAACATTTATTACCTCGTCGGTGCTCAAACTAACATGTTTTTCGCACATGTAGCGGAAATTGATCTTGTAGTTTAGAGCTATTGCTTGGATATCACATGATTTAACTCCGTCTGGCAATTCAACTTGAATTGTATCAAAGAAATCCTGATTTTTAATTTTATAACCAAGTTTCATCAACTCACAGCCAATAAACTTAGCCGATTCGTAAATGTTGGTTGCAATTCTCTTAAGACCTTCTGGTCCATGATAAACAGCATACATTCCAGCCATTGTAGCTAATAAAGCCTGAGCTGTACAAATATTTGATGTAGCTTTTTCACGTTTTATATGCTGCTCACGTGTTTGCAGTGCCATTCTCAACGCTCTATTACCATGTTTGTCAATACTTACGCCAATAATACGGCCTGGCATACTACGTTTGTATTTATCGGCAGTAGCTAAAAATCCTGCATGAGGACCGCCAAAGCCCATTGGAATACCAAAACGTTGAGTTGAACCAACAGCAATATCTGCACCCCACGAAGCAGGCGATTTTATAAGTACAAGCGCCATTACATCAACAACTGCTGTAACAAGAGCTTCGGCAGCATGTGCCTTTTCTGTAAATGCTGTATAGTCATTAATTTTTCCGCTAGCAGCAGGATATTGAACTATTGCACCAAAGGTTTTGTCAGTAAATACAAACTCTTCGAAACAACCTACAACTACCTCTACTCCTATTGGCTCTGCTCTTAACTTTATTACATCAAGAGTTTGAGGAAAAATATCTTTATCAACAAAAAGAACATTTCTGTTTTCTTTTACAGCCTGACGAGAGCGCGCTCCAAGCATCATGCTCATAGCTTCAGCAGCAGCTGTACCTTCATCCAAAAGTGAACAATTCGAAATCTCCATCCCTGTTAGTTCGGTAACTACTGTTTGGAAATTTAACAAAGCCTCTAACCTACCCTGAGAAATTTCGGCCTGATATGGAGTATATGAAGTGTACCATCCTGGGTTTTCAAAAACATTACGCAGAATTACTGATGGAGTAGCTGTTCCGTAATAACCCATACCAATAAAAGATCTGTACAATTTATTCTTCGAAGCAATTTCCTTAATCCTGTTAAGATACTCATACTCGGTTAATGCCGGGCTCAATTTAAGATTTTCTTTTAATCTAATTGATTTTGGAACAATCTGATCAACAAGCTCATCAACTGATGATACACCGCATTTTGCAAGCATTTCGGCATACTCACTTTCGCGTGGGCCAATTTGGCGGGATACGAAGTTTTCTTTTATCATTACTGCATTTTTTGAAGTTAAACGTTTTGATTATTTGAGTCGGTAAAATTATAAAATACTTAATAATATTAGTAAAACATAAATCATATTTTATTAAACTTTTTAAACAAAAAACTAATTGACAAAGTTTTAAAATTTTTATTATTTTTGAAATTGAAAAATTAAATCAATTACTATGAAGATTTTTGTCACAGCAATTCTACTATTATCAGGACTTACAGCATTTTGCCAGATTCAATTAAGCCTGCTAAACGGACAGCAAAAAACATTAGAATCATTCCTTTACAGGTCTGACGAAGGAATTGATTACCTCCAGTATTCTTATGTTAAGGAAAATGGAAAACTTAAAACATCGTATGTTGATTGCGAAGATGTATTTTCTTTAAACATAAATGGTAGAGACACAATATTTTATTATCCTACCGAAGATGGTGAATTTACCCTACCAGAAATGACTCAGGTAGTAAGTGCACGACAACTCGCAATAAAAGAATATAATCCATGGTGGGCTTTTCCAACTGGTGTAATTGTTGGATGCGGATCAATGTTTATTCCTACAGATGGAATGACCAAAGTGGTTGTTCCAATTTTATATACAGTAGGAATGGGATTTGCTAAACCTCGCGAAAAATATATTTACAATCATTATGACTATGCACGTGGTGATGAATGGTTTGTTTATGGTTACCAGAACGCTGGAAGAAAGAAGATTTTCTCAAAAACTTTACTAGGTGAAGTAACAGGATTATTCTTAGCTGGTGCAATAGCTGGAACTCTTTACATAATTGAGAATAAGTAATTTTAATAAACAATCCTATTCTTAATTTTTATATTTTTGTCCCCACAAAATAAAAACACTTGTACCTCGTTATTAACTAATTTGGGTATAAAATCGGAATGAGAAACATAATAAAAATAACATTGATGATTAGCCTGATAATTGCAGGCTTTGCAACATACGGGCAGGAGAAAAAGCTAAAAAAGGCAGATGAGATTTTTGAAGCAGGCGAATACTATAGAGCTATTCAAGAATATAATGCAGTAATGAAAAAGGTGGATAACAAAAGCCAAAAGAATGAAATATATTTCAAGATTGGCGAATGTTACTATATGATTGGAGATTACAAAAAAGCTCGAACCAATTTTAAAAAGACTGCTAAAGTTGATGATTTTGAGTTTATCTCAAAAATCAGGCTTGCCGAAATCGAAATTCAGGAAGGTACATTCGAGGAAGCAATTGTATTGTATAACGAAGCTCTGACCATCTCACCTAACGATTCAATAGCATTAAAAGGAATAGAATCTGCGAATTTGGCTATTACTTGGCTAACAGCACCAACCAGATATAAAATCGACAAGGCAAAACAGTTTAATACAAAACGAAACGATTTCGCCCCTTCCGTTGATGAAAAAGACGGTTACGATCATGTATATTTTAGTTCTACTCGCGACGAAGCAAAAGGAAAAAAAACCAGCGGAATTACAGGAGAAAAATTTTCGGATTTATACATTACTAAATTCGACAGAAAAGGCGAATGGACAGATGCCATAGCTTTGGACTCTCTCAATTCTGAATTTGACGAAGGTACACCTTGCATTTTCGATGAAGGACGTAAATTTTATTACACATCGTGTAAAGCCGAAAAAGGTAAAAAAATGGGTTGCCAGATTTTTGAAGCTGCAAAAGTCGAAGGCGAATGGATGAACCCTACTAACCTTGGCATTGTTCCCGATTCAGTATCTATTGGACACCCTGCTGTTTCAGAAGATGGAAACACAATTTATTTCTCAGCCAGAATGCAAGGTGGATTTGGTGGGGCTGATATTTGGTATGTCGAAAACGGTAGCGAGGGCTGGACAAAACCAAAGAATATGGGACCTGCAATCAATTCAACAGGTGACGAGCTTTTTCCTTTTATGAGAGCCGATGGTACATTCTTCTATTCAAGCACAAAACACCCCACAATGGGTGGATTAGATATTTTTATTGCTACCAAAAACGAAAAAGGGCGATGGGAATCAGAAAACATGAAACCTCCGTTCAGCAGTAATGGTAACGATTTTGGAATTTATTACTACTCGAAAGAAGATAGAGGCTTCTTCACTTCCGATAGAAAAGGTTCGAAACAAGAAGACATTTACTGGTTTGTAAAACCTCCTCTAGAATTCAAACTTACTGGCACTCCAAAAGATAAGGACAATATGAATGTATTAGATTCTTGCTACGTTACTCTTTTTGGAAGCGATGGTTCCGTATTCAGAGATACGACATCTGTTGCAGGAAAAGAAGGTAAATTCAATTTTAAACTAAAACCCAAAACTGATTACGTTTTTGTTGTTACCAAAGATGGTTACTTCAACGGAAAATCAAGATTCACAACGGATTCTTTGGAGTTTGATAAAACATTCGATTACGAAATATTACTCGAATCACTAAACAAAACTTTCGAGATTCCTAATATAGAATTCGAGTTTGGACGATGGGATTTAACAGAATCATCTAAACACACCCTTGATAGTTTGATAAAAATTATGGTTGATAACCCATACCTGATTATCGAACTCTCGGCCCATACCGATATGATTGGTACCGTAGAAGCAAACAACGAGCTAAGTCAAAAACGTGCAAACTCGGTAACCGAATATTTTAAGCAAAAAGGAATCCCTGACGGACGACTAATTGCCAAAGGTTACGGGAAATCAAAGCCAAAAGTAATAGCCACTCCTGATCCACGTTATAATTTCCTTCCTAAAGGAACAGTACTTAGCGAAGATTTTGTCAAGAGCCTACCACCCGAACAACAACAGGTAGCTAATCAGCAAAATCGTAGAATCGAAATGAAAGTAATTTCAAACGATTATATTCCAAGTTTGGATTAAAGCTGTCTTAATTAATTTAAATAGAATCCAGCTACTAGTTAACAATTAGATTCTACCCCGCATTAATATCACTTATTCTGAGGACTATCAATAACAGAACGGCTTTAGCCCTCACCGAAGGTAATTCTGTAACTAGCTGATTGTCAGACAATTGTACAAATTGCAAGTAATGCTAATTTAGCTTCGCTGCGCCGTACTGATTTATCGAAGAGAAGGATAAAGCCATTCGATGTCGTTCTCAATAAGCCAAATTAACCCAAGAATTATTGCTGACGCCTTATAAAATTGAACGCGAATTGACGAATTAAAGGTTTAATAATCAACTTTGTTGATTATTAAATCGTTCGTGTTAATTCGTCAATTCGCGTTCAAAACTTTTTAGCGTAAGTTACTTCCTGTCATCACTACAATATGCCACAGAATCCCGCAGGGCACATGCAAGTAATTTGGGGTGTTGACTTGCTACTACTGCGAAACTAATTCTGTAATATTTTATAAATAGTTGAGAAATAATTTGACAAGCAATTAAAAACAGATTATCTTTGTAACATAATTTACGTTACATATTTTACGTTACACATTTTACGTTACACATTTTACGTTACACGTTTTATGTAATTTAATTTTTAATTAAAATCATTACTATGGCAACAAAGATAAAAGAACCAGAAAACCCCTTCCCTGTTCTGGATTATATATCTCCAGAATATTTCTGCGACAGAACAGACGAAACAGATAGGATAATTTCAGCCTTTAAAAACGAAAGGCATATTACGCTATCCTCAATTAGGCGATTAGGAAAAACTGTTTTGCTAAAACATGTGTTAAATAAATTATCAAAAGATAAAACCAATCGTATTTTATTTATTGATATTTTACCAACAGAGAACTTGCAAGATTTTATTAAATACTTCAGTGATGCAATAATAAAAGATCAGAAAAACAATAATGGTTTTTTAGAGATGGTAGCCAGTTTTGCATCTTCAGTAAGAGGAAGACTTGTTTTTAACGAATCGTCAGGTGTGCCTTCTGTCGAGCTAAGTGTAGCTAATGAAAAGGAAGCCGAATACAGCATAAAAAAAATATTTGAGTATTTGGCAGCGCAAAAGTACAATTACATTATTGCATTCGACGAGTTTCAGCAAATAGTAAATTATCCCGAGAAAAACACCGAAGCAATTCTTCGGACAGCCATTCAGCATCAACATAAAGACAGATTTATTTTTTCTGGTAGTAGTAAAGACATTCTAATTTCCATGTTCAGCGATTATGGACGACCATTTTATCACACCACTGATATTATGGAGTTAAAAAGAATCGAACCAAAAACTTATGCCAGCTTTATCCAAAAGCACTTCAAGAAAAGGTCTAAAAAGATTGACAAGGAATTAATTTTGCACTACATAGATTTTTACAATAATCATACTTATTATGTGCAATACTTTTTCAACCGTTTATTTGAGTTTTCATCCGACACAATTACAACAGAAGATGCGCTAAAGACTGAAGACATTATTCTTAGAGAAAGAGAATACATAT
>JAQVGK010000107.1 GCA_028696755.1 Bacteroidales bacterium
ATAACTACTCCACGCTCTAAAGAATTTGCTAAGAAATATTACTAATTACAGAAGGATAAAAGCAAATTCTCAGAAATTTTTGAGTTTAGTCAAATGTGATTTGGGTGTTAATTTGCGGAAGTCAGGAAAAAGTCTATAGGTTAGAAAATATTTGCAAAAAAGCAGACCTGACAAGTTTTGACAACTCGTCAGGTCTGCTTTTTTTTTTGTTATCTCTGGTGAAATCGTATATTTTGCAACTAAAACTTAGGACTACTCATCGACCTATACTGCTTAGTATTTACTGTATGTTCCTTAGGATATTTTACGCTGTAGCCAAAAGTGAATTTCTTAGATTCGCTCGGTTTAAGAGTAACATTCCAAGTAACTTTGCCAGTAACAGTATTGTATTCAGCACCCGAAAGTTCACCAACCGTAACTTCAATTTCGCTCTCGCGAGAAACTGGAACTTGGTCAACTATATTAAGTTTTACATCAACATTGCGGTTGTTTTTAACAAGTATGTCGTATTGGAAGCTTTCTTTACGGCTATTTCCAAGCAAGCTCTTTTTTGTATATTCCTCAACACGAGTACGTTTTATCGAAACCTGTTTGTCGCGACCAAAAGAAAGCTCTAACGTATCATTAAGAGTGCCAGTGCTCAGTTGAGAAACTCCCAGATATGTCTCACCAAAATATACGTTCATCTCACCATCAATTAAATTAAGAGCTTCCCAGCCAGTAATTTTTCCAATTAGATAAACATTTGACTCAAACTTTGGAACTGCGTAATGGCTAAAATCTGCATTTAGCGAATACTCGGTTACATCAATTGTGTAAGGTTTGCCATCAGCAGGAATGTTGTATTTTTTTGCAATTTCAAACTCAACACTAATCTCAGAAACCGCTACGGTGTTGTAGGAAATGTTTTCATCCAGTACTTGATACTGTGCTGCTTCGAATTGACGATATTCGTTTTTAATAGCATTATCGTAATATCCGCCCTTTGCAGGAGAATTGCTTGCAAAATTCAAATCCCAGGTTGTAATGGTGGGAGCCGAAGCACCTTGTAATGGATCCCCTGTTGATAATTTCATTTTTACACTTTGCCATGCAACACCAGTATTATTAAACACTTTTGCTTTGTATTTCATTTCAACTGGCTGGCCAATTTCTTTGGCTTTAAGATCGTAGCTTGGAGCCCATCCACATTTACCTGCAATATAGCTTATGGCAAAGATTCCAGTAATGTTTGACGCCGCTTCATATTCAATAACAATCTTCTTGAAATTCATATTGTTTGTTACTAAAATCTTGCTTTTACGAATATTAATGTCGTTGATTTTTTCATTTTCGGCAGTTATTAGATTATCGATTCTGGTAATTTCTTGTATGATTGCATAGGTTCTTTCACGATAATATGTTGATGCAACTTTTAAATCAGCAATATTAACACCACTGTTATCACCAGCTATCGACATGTTTTTTACCAAATGATCGCGTTCAGCCTCGAACGATGCTTTCTCGTTTACAAATCCAGTAATCTTTGCGTTAAGAAGTTTTATCGAATCGTTCATTCTTTTCACTTCTGGAAAGTTTATTTCAGGATTGTCGTAATAATCAGCCACCGAAACCGAAAGAATCTCGATGTCCTGCGAGTTTGATATTTGTACAGAATTGTTTATCGCCTGTGGACTGATATTCGTGATTTCGAATATTCCACGACCTTTTGTGAGATTTACCGATGATTTTGCTTTTACTTCGGCACCATAAAGATAAACAGTAACCTCATCAATTTCTGCTTTTCCAGTAATTGGTTTTTGAGCAAATACACTTCCTGCTGCAATCAGCAATGCGAAAAGAATTGTTAGATTTTTCATTCGTCAAGTTTTTTGGGTTTGTTAAAGCAAAGGTACAAAAAGTTTTTAATTGGTTGTATGGATGGGGGAAATCATAGAATTAAATTCTAATATCCAATATCTAAATCCTAAACAATATTAAATTACAAATATCAAATAACAAATCACAATTATTACTGCTACGTTTGTGATTTGGAATTTTGGTTTTGTGTTTGCTTAGGATTTAGTGCTTGGGATTTAGGATTTTAAGCACAACCGAACCGCCAACTGGCGGTGAGCTCAACGAAGTTAAATATCCAATATCTAAATCCCAAACAATATCAAATTTTAAAATTCAAAATTCAAAACAGATAGTGCATATTTTGTAGCCGTTGTAATTTGCAATTTTAAAATTTGCACCAAATTTACCGTTAACTCATTGCAGATTGCCGTTCCCTAATTATGCCTTTACAAAGGAGATTTGTCGCCATACATTTGTCTCAAACCTTAAAATTTAAAATTATGAAAGCAACAATTCTAGCAATTCTGATACTTATGGCAATAGCTCTGAGTGCTCAGGAAATTTCCTCATCGGTGGTGTCAGCATCTGGTGGAGTTTTTACGAATGAAAACCTTAGTATGTCGTGGTCAATCGGCGAACCCGTTACCGAAACTTGGGAGAATGGTTCGTTTATTATTACTCAGGGTTTTCAACAATCCAACTACACAATTACAAGGATAAACAAACCTGGAAAAGTGTCGTTCACAGTAGATGTATTTCCAAATCCTGTTTCCGATTATTTGAATATCTCAGTACAGGATAATAGCGAAAATGCCGATTATATTCTTTATGATTTGAATGGACAGATTGTTTCAAATGGAAAAATCATTGGAAACAATACAATGATTAATATGAGTAAACTTCCTGCTTCTACTTATATGCTTCGTATCCATGGAAATAATAAAACAGCAGATTTTAAAATTATTAAAAACCAATAAATTTTACAACTATGAAAAATTTTATTTTAACCGGAATAATTCTGTTTTTAAGCCTCACAGTTTTAGCACAAACCCCGGCAATGTTTAGTTATCAGGCTGTTATAAGAAATTCTGAATCAGAACTATTGGTTAACGAGGATGTAAATATTACTGTAGAAATCATTAAATCTTCGTTAGATGGTGATGTGGTTTTTGCTGAAGAACATCAGACAACCACAAATAATTATGGATTAGTTAGTCTCAAAATTGGTTCGGTAAATCCAATTGATGCAATTGACTGGGGTGCAGATGTGTATTTTGTGCGAATTTCTGTTGATGATGTTGAAATGGGTACAAGTCAGTTACTTAGCGTTCCTTATGCAATGCATGCAAAAACAGTGGACAACATGTTTAGTGGTAATTACTCTGATCTCGCTGGAACACCTGATTTAAGTGGTTTTATTACAGAAATCCCAGAACAGAGTATCGGAGATTTATCTGATGTCGATTTAAACGGGTTAAGTGATAATCAGATTCTTAAATACAATGCTGTATTAGGAAAGTGGATTGCAATTGACGTTGCAGCAGCATCAGAAACCGACCCTGAGTTTAATGCTAGTCCTGCAGCCACAATTACAAATGCTGGAAGTGGAATGGTTATTACTAATGATGAGAGATTAAAGCTTGCAGGAATAGAAACAGGAGCTGAAGTAAATGTTAATGCTGACTGGAACGCAATAGAGGGAGATTCACAGATTTTAAATAAACCAGCACTTTCACTTGTAGCACTTAGCGGTAATTATAATGATTTGGTAAATGTCCCCGAATTATTTGACGGAACATGGTCAAGTCTTTCAGGCAAACCTACATTATCTGCTGTTGCAACATCTGGAGATTATGGCGACTTAAATAATACACCAGATTTGTTCGATGGAACATGGACAAGTCTTACTGGTAAACCAAATTTTTCAACTGTTGCCACAACAGGTAATTACAGTGATTTAAATGGGTTGCCCTCAATTTTTGATGGAACATGGGCAAGTTTAAGTGGTAAACCAAACTTCTCCGCAGTAGCAACAAGTGGTGATTACAATGACCTAAGTAATAAACCGGTTACAATCACTCCTGCACAGTCTTCGGCAATTGATGCGAATACTATAAAAAGATCATATCCTTTGGCAGATGAAACTAAACTTGCTGGAATTCAAGCTGGTGCAGAGGTAAATGTAAATGCCGATTGGAATGCAGTTGCTGGAAATGCTCAGATATTAAATAAACCAGCTTTGTCGTCATTGGCTCTAACTGGCAATTTTAATGATATCATAAATAAACCAACTACATTGGCTGGATATGGAATTGTTGATGCAATGTCAACATCTCATGCTGCAAATTCGGTTACTTCTACAAATATATCTAACTGGAACACTGCTTACTCATGGGGAAATCATGCCGGAATATATAGATCATCAACCTGGGTGCCAGCATGGACAGATGTTACAGGAAAACCAAGTTTTGCAACAGTAGCAACAAGTGGTAATTATTCAGACTTGTCAGGCAGACCTTCGTTGGCAACAGTTGCAACTTCGGGCAGCTATAACGACCTTTCAAATAAACCTACATTTTCAACAGTAGCAACAAGCGGCAATTATTCAGATCTTTCTGGTCGTCCTACTTTTGCAACTGTGGCTACCACTGGTAATTATTCGGATCTCTCTGGCAAACCAATTTTATCAACTGTTGCAACATCTGGAAGTTATACAGATCTAATCGACAAACCAACATATTCAACTGTTGCTAGCACAGGAAATTATTCCGATTTATCGGGCACTCCAAATCTTACACTGTATGCAACTAAAGATATGAATGCTGAAAATATAACCAATTTAGCAAATCCAGTAAACAATCAGGACGCAGCAACAAAATCATATGCTGACATGAAATTCCAGATGCTTTTAAACTACATGGTTGAAACTGGTGCTGATATTCAGGGATTACTTGATGCTGGTGTTAGCATCGAAGAACTTGTCGAAGCCGAAGCATCTATAGCCGATCTTATCGCTGGTGGAGCTAATGTTTTAGATTTGTTTAACTGGGGTGTTTGTGTTGGAACACTAAGAAAAGCAGGAGCACAAGAGGCTGATTTAATTGCTGCCGGACTTGTTGGTACAGTTACAGATTTCGAAGGAAATGTTTATGGTTGGGTTAAAATTGGAAATCAGATTTGGATGGATGAAAACTTAAAATCAACAAAGTATTCGGATGGTGGATTAATTCCTGGTTATAACGCTTATGAATATAACTCGGCAAATGTACCTATTTATGGTTATCTATACGGCTACGAAGGTGCACTTAGAAATGCAGCATCTACAAATGCAAATCCTAGCGGAGTGCAAGGTGCTTGTCCTACAGGATGGCATATACCAAGTATGTCAGAATGGGATCAAATGTTTGACTTTTTAACTGAAGAAGCTTATGGAATTGATGCCTTAAATGTTGGTAAATCTTTAGCAAGTAACAGTTTGTGGATGAGTAGCCCAACAACAAATCATGTTGGTAATGATTTAGCTTCAAACAATGATTCCGGCTTTGATGCCCTTCCTGCTGGTAACAGAAATTCCGCAATGGGTTGGTGTACTGAACTTGGACAAGTGGCTCACTTTTATTCTACAAACTGGTCTCTATCTTCTGATGTTTATGTTAATCATTATGGACTATATTATAACGAAACTCAAGCTACATATCTTCATCAAAGATTTAGTGGTTACTCAATCAGATGCGTAAAAGACTAGAATTATCTCTGATATACTAAAACAAAAAGCCGGAAGTAAATCACCCGGCTTTTTTGTTTCATTTATTTTATTCGTTTTGGCTCTGGCATTTTTGCTTCTCGTTCTTCAGCTTGTTTTAACCAAACAGGCAATTTGTCCTTTAACCAAGCATCTTTTTCTGACTGGAGTTTATTCATGTCGAGTCCAATATATTCCTGAGCTTTAGATTTTGTGCTTAAGTCTGGCATTTCAACTGGCTTATTATAACCTAATTCGGCAAGCAATCTGGCGATTTCTACACGTGCATGAGATACCTTTTCGATACCGGCAGAAATAACTCTCAAACATTCGGCAGGAGAGTGGAAACTGCCACCGTGTGATGCTGCAACATAATCCCATCTCCATTGTGCTGCACGAATATAGTCTTGAATTGGTTTTAATTGTTCGTCGCTAGCTCCAAGTTCAATAGCATACGCAGTTTCGATATGAGCTTTTACGAGCAAATCCTCAAGCAATATCTTTTGCTGATAAACTTTATCCTGTCTGTCGTAAACATTCGCTATAAGTTCATCTTTAGATTCACGGTGACAAACCATACATGAGTTTTCGATATTATTTAGTGGACTCTGAATTTTATGATCAGTAACTTTCTGAGAACCTTCGCGAACATAAGGCATGTGGCAATCGGCACAAGAAATTCCACGTGCATGGTGAATTCCAGTTGTGTAGATTTCATAATCAGGATGCTGTGCCTTAATCATCGGAGTTTTACTTAATGGATGAACCCAATCGGTAAACTCATAAGAATCGTAATATTCTTCCATCGATTCAGCGCTCATGCCTTTGTCCCATGGAAATGTAACATATTTTCCTTCCCCTTTAAAATAATACTCAACGTGACATTGAGCACATGTTAAACTCCGACGCTCGTTTACAGATGTAGCGTGAATATCTTTATTCTGTCTCTGATATGCTTCAATTAGTGGAACTTGTTTAACTTTTAATGTCATGTCGGATGCATTATGACAATTTGCACAACCAATCGGATTAACAACCTCCGAGAGCATCTGAGACCATGGTGTCTTAAAGAATTTCTCAGCGCCAATTTCGTTTATTACTCTTGGAACATCAGGACTTTTGCATGTCCAGCAACTTGATGATTGCATATCTTTTGTGTTTTCATCAGGAGTGCCAGTTCTTAAAGTTTTATGAACATCTGTAACCGCGTAAATATGACCACGTGGCTGATTATAATCTCTTGCAAATGCATATCCTGCAAATAATATTACCAATCTTGGGTCTTCTTCAAGCGCATCTCTCATCGAATTGCCATTATACTTTGAATTGTAACTTGTATCGGCCATTTTTTGATACCCTTCATACTCTCGTGGATAAGCTTTGCCCCACATTTCGTTGCGAGGTTCAAACTCATCGAGTTCGTATAATGGAACATTAAGCAAAGTAGCCTCGGTACGTCTTTGAATTATCGAAGCTGCTAGCATTCCAAGAATAAAAACAATTCCCGTAGTACCTATAAATAATACCCAGCCTGTCCAAGGTCTTTTCTCAACTAAATTGCGTAAACTGAATTTCATATTTCTGGTTTTTGTTGTTTTTAATAATAATTGAAACACTAGTGTTTATTTTCTATTTCAACCAATCTGGTACGGGAGATTGGGGCGATGGAACCTCTACCCAAGGAGTAGCACTAAGACTGCGAACCGATCCATGAGGAACTTCGCGGTGGCAATCCCAACATCTTTTTCCATTTCCTTGTAAGGTCTCTTCAAAACTAACATTCGCTTTTACCATTTCGGTAAGATCGCCATGGCAACGTATGCAATTTTCCTGAACTACTTTATTTCCCGGCTCCAGCATTCTTATACTCTGCTCGTATGTTCTTGCAGTAAAAATGGCCGAATGTCGCATTCCATCCATTGCTTTAAAATAATAGGTGCGAAAAATATTATCGTGAGGCACATGACAGTCATTACATGTTGCATGTTCACGATGCGACGAGTGCTGCCAAGTAACGTACTGTGTTGTCATAACATGACAGTTTATACATGTTGCTGGATCATCCGAAACATACGACCATGCGCGAGAGACATAAAAACTGTATAAACCCGTTCCGCACAAAGTTCCTAATATTATAATTACAGGCACTTTCCATTTGGCTGGCGGAAAAAATTCTGATATTATTTTCTTTATTTGTATCATTTGTTACAAAATTAAATAATATTTTATTACTTTTACAATCTGAATAAAATTTAGAATGATTCTTTATAACAAAATCGAAATTATACTATGATGTGAAATGTTGCGTTAGTATTGCATGTTTTCGTATTTTTGCATTAATCCTAAATTAACCAAAAATGCGAATAATAATTCTACTAATCAGCCTCTGGGCATTTTCATGCGTGTTGTATGCTCAAATAGAATGGACAAAATATGATGATAATTTTGTATTAACTCATGGTCCCGACAATTTCGATATATTAGCAGTTGGGCAGCCTTGTGTTTTGTTCTAAGATGGCTTGATTCGCATGTGGTATCCTGGAGTCGGAAATGATGGCAAGGCACGTTTGTGTTATGCAACTTCTTTAGATGGAATTGAATGGACTAAATATAGTGTTGTTATGGATTTTGGATCTGATGGCGAATGGGACAGGGGATGGATTGACACTCCAAATGTTGTAAAAACTGATTATTGATATTTTCTTGTTTATTATGGAGATACTGTTCAGCAAGTATCGGAAATAAATTCGGCAATGGGTGTTGCATATTCGCTAGATGGAATAGCCTGGACAAAAGATCCTGGAAATCCAGTTTTTGCAAAAGCAGAAATTGGCGATTGGGATGGCACTTGGGTCGAATCACCTGCATTGTTCTGGGATGACGCAAACAATAGAATAATGATGTTTTATAATGGGGTTGATACAGCCACATGGAAAATTAAAATCGGGTTAGCTTTTTCTGATGATGGGAATGAATGGACTAGATATGAAGGAAATCCTGTGTTATCGCCTGGAGATTTGGGCGATGTAGATGATATGTGGTGTGGAACTCCAGCATTGCTTTATCGAAATGGTAAGTTTGAAATGTGGTATGCATCAACACAAGCAGAAGATTATAATTATGAAACTTATTCTTTCGATAACGTTAGTATCTGTTATGCCACCTCTAATGATGGCCTTAACTGGACTAAGCATCCATTAAATCCACTTTTCGATACATTTACCGAACCTCATAATCCAGCTTCGGATTTGGGCGGTCCGTGGGCTCCTGATGTGATTTTTAATGACAATACTCAACTTTATATGATGTGGTACGAAGCGCATGGTGGTGACATTAATGATGGATTCTCGCTAGCAACTGCACCAATAGAATTTAGTTTTACTGATGAAACATCAAATAATTTGGGTTTAATAGTGTACCCAAATCCTGTTGTTGATTTTCTTTCAATATCCAACTGTAATTTTGATTATCTGAGTGAAGTTAGAATTTTTAATGCATTGGGTGATCAAGTATTTATCACTGATAAGCTATCGAATCAAAGACTAGAGATGACAGATTTAAAACCTGGAATATATTTTATCGAGGTTAAATTTGAAACCTCTGTTGAATCAAAACGTTTCGTAAAATTGTAACTGATTTA
>JAQVGK010000108.1 GCA_028696755.1 Bacteroidales bacterium
GCATACAGGAGGGCAGCATGAGTTATCAACATTTTTTTAAAGTTATGAGTCTCCCCCAGCCCCCCTCTTTTCAACAATACAACTATCTTTGTATAAATTGTTGTCCAGCAATAGTAGACCACCTCAAAAATGCCTTGATCAAACAGCTTTACTTATTCTTGATGACGAAAGAAAATAGCTGGAAAACAAAAGCCTTTAAATGGAATGATATACAAAGAGAATTAATAGACCAATTTGGAGAGCGCTATGAAAAATACACCTAGAAAATATCTTTATCTTTGCAGGGAACAGCCCTCCGCCCTACGGGCTCCGGGCTGTTCCCTGCAAAAGTGTCACCAAATGGTGAAATGACACACTTTTTTGAACACTCCCGTACAAAGAAAACTCTTGGAATTGATATACTTATTATACAAGAACAATACCGTTTACCAGAAAGACTACGAAGAAAGCAAAAGAGTGCAACTACAGGTAGTTAACACTCTTTAGAAACTAGCACAAGGCCGTTTTGAGTTACAAAGATAAAAAATATCAGATTTTAATTGGATTTTAACACAGAATCTCCGCTCAGTGCAGCGCAAGCTCAGCCACCAGGCTTCGACATGGTTCGGCATCTCGACAAGCCTGTCTTCCAACAGTCGTCAGGCAAGCTCGATGCATCGCAGGCTCCCTTCGATGGGCTCAGGGCGGCGCACCACAAGCGTTAATAGCAAATCCTGCTTCTTTTTCTAGGGCTTCATGAAAGAAAAATTATTGGTTGACACAGTTAAACAAACGGACTTGCAGATAGGACTTGACTGCTGCCATTTGCTATTGTTATCAGCCTGAATGAGTTTTACTTTGTCATATTTCACTTAATAGCCAGTATGATTTAATAAATTTCCCTTTGTGTTGTTCCAAGACAAAGAGGTACAATAAGTACTTTATGGTTTCTTTCCTGTTGCGTTAGAATAATCAAGTTTCGAAACGTTATATTTTAAAGGAGAAAAATTTAATAATTTCTTGAGTTTATCTATAGCATTTTTTTCTGCTACACTTAATACATCGAAATCTGATGATAAACGAGTTTTAAAGGTTTCTAATTCTTTATTTTTTTCGCTTGATTCTAATAATCCAGATAATATTATAAGAGTTTTATCTGTGTTATTACCTCTATTCCATTGATCCCTAACGCTATTAAAAGAATATTTATTCAATGTAATATCATTAATTTGATCATAATCAGTAAACCCTTCTGTTAAAGCTTTCCCTACGATATTTTGTGTGATAATTATTTTTTGGGATTTTATATCGATTACCTTAAAAGATAATTGAACAACTGCTTCCTTTTGAACATATCTGCCTATATAATAATTGCCTTTTATTATTCTATCATCAATTTTCTCTATACCATATTCATAAATATTCCCAGTAATAACAGCATCAACATTAGCTAATTTGCCTATTCGAACTGCATCATAGTCACTGATATAATTGTTATATATTTGATTTTCATGCATTAATCTTACCAAGTCCATCCGATCAAAAACCTTGTAATTGTTTTGTTTCATAATCTCTTCTGAAATGTAATCAGCAATTTTGTCACCAGCACCATGATATAACGAATTATTTGAAAAACTTAAAATAGCAAGATTTCTTATACCTTCGTAAGAAATTTGAAAATCTACCCAAAAATTGCCAATATCTTTCACGCCTATAAAAGCTGTTAAATTAGCAGGATTTCTATCAAGGTCAATGTCTTCAAAGTAGAGTAAATATTTTAAATCTCTCCATAAACTACTTTCAAAAGTGGGATTTAATTTTTTTTTCAAATAACATATATTTGAACTAAGGGACTTATGGGCAACAAATCTTCTTTCTCCTTTATACTGAACCTTTAAATAGCATTCAATTGGAATATCTTTCTTTTCGTTAATGACAAAAGTGTGAAGAAATTCAATTGCTGCTTTGTTGTTTCTAGAAGTTTCTATCACTTCAAACTTACGCATCTCAATACTTTGAGAAAATGTTGAGGTAGCTAGATGAACTAAACAAATTAGTATTAATTTTATTTTCATATTTATGTAATTTTCATTTTATTATCTTCCCTATTCTTGATTTTTTTGTGAAAGTTCAGGATAGAACTGTTCACTCACTCCAATAAATAACAATCTTTTGGATTCTAATATGCATCTCATCAGAAAAAACTCTAAATGCGCCTATCAAATGCAATGGTACAGTTGGTCTAATTGAAATATTATATGTAGAACCATGCAAGTAATGATTCCCTGTGAGATCCTTAGTATTTATTTTAAAAAAATACTTCCCTTTATACGATTTACTATAGGTGTTGCCACTAGTGCTAGTTTCAACTTCTAATCGAATATTTCCATTATAAACCTCTCCAATCACATCAATAGTCACGATTTTTGCTCCATTAAAGGGGTTGCCTAGTTGTAAAAATAATCTGCCTGAATTTGATTTATTAATATTAGCCTTCAAAATAATACCTTGATTATCCGATTTGAATCCGTCTCCAGTAATTTGAGCTATATATATAATATCTGGCCTATAACCATTAATACTGCCAAGGACACCACTTTTGCTATTGGGTGCTTTGAAGTCGATATTTGTTATTCTTTGAGATAAAACTTCTTGAGAAAAAAGTATGGTTATAATCATTAAAGTATAAAACGATTTTGCTTTCATAATGTATAATTTATAATACAAAGTAAATTTTTGAATATTGAATGTTTATAGTATTGAAATATTTAACACAACTACAAGGTCTATAATAATTGCTATAAATAGTTTTGCATTAAAATAATATTTGGAATTCGCATTTTTATAATGCACATATACTATTCGTATCATTCTCAATTATTTAAACATTGTTTATTGATCTTTAACGCATCGAACAGAATATCCAATAATTTTATCATTTACATTTTCTTCAATCATGCCTGCAGTATTGTGCATAAAGCGGCTTTTAGCTCCAGTTTCATTATAAGAAGTCGAACTCCACCATTTTCCTGATGTACCTAAGCCGCCATAGGTGTCAGAATTTGCAGCTCTGTTTCCCCCCGGGTATCCAGTAAACCCACTTTCATTTGTGGCAGCATTGTTTGGTGAATCCCATCTAGGATGTGGGTCGGGTTCGGTATCTGTACTTTTCATCTTACCACCAGCAATAGCTTCACCACCTAAGAACGAAACCAGAACCGAAAATTCTGAATTGGTTGGCACATGCCAGCCGTCCGGGCAAAGATTGTTGTTATTAACTGTCGCATACCAATTATATAGGGCTCCATAACTATTTTTCCACGAAATATTATTTTCATACCAAGCATATGCGCCTGTGGTATTAGCATTCCACAAATCATTATTTGAGCCCGGAAAATCAATTGAAACCCCATTACTATATCTGGTAGTTTTAAGGTTTTCCTTCATCCAGCATTGCGTTCCAATTTGAATAGTTTCATATTGATTGCCATCAATATCGGATACATAAGGCGGGCAGCTGTTTTCAAGTACTTCTATATAAGTGATGTGTTGAGTATAACCATATTGATTGGAAACAGTTAAGGACAAAGTATAAGTGCCGCCATCTACAAAAGTATGTACGGGGTTTTGCATGGTACTTGTGTTGCCATCCCCAAAATCCCAAAACCAATCGTCAATTTCTCCCGTTGATTCATCTATGAATTGAACTTCAAGCGGTGCTTCACCAGTCTGTGGCGTAAAAGAAAAATCAGCAACAGGAGGAGTTCCATCAACTGTAATATAATTATTTTTCACCTCTGTATCCTCTCCGAAGTTGTTACTTACCGTTAAACTAACTGTGTATGAACCAGGCAAATCATATTGATGACTTGGGTGTTGCTGAGTGCTTGTATTACCGTCACCAAAATTCCACAGCCATTCAGCAGGGTCGTTAGTAGATTGGTCAGTAAAGTTAACATTCAGGGGAGCCTCTCCATTTAAAGGGTTAGCAGTAAAATCAGCTATAGGAGCTTCACCAGGTTCATCCACTGTGATGTAATTATTTTTCGTTTCGGTATCTTCACCAAATTCATTGCTTACGGTCAAACTAACAGTATAATTGCCCGATGTTGTGTATTGATGACTTGGGTTTTGCTGTGTACTTGTATTACCGTCACCAAAATTCCACAGCCATTCAGTAGGATCATTGGTTGACAGGTCAGTAAAGATCACATTTAGAGGGGCATATCCATTTAAAGGATTAGCAGAGAAATCGGCTATAGGAGCTTCACCTGGTTCATCCACTGTGATGTAATTATTTTTCGTTTCGGTATCTTCGCCAAATTCATTACTTACGGTCAAACTAACAGTATAATTGCCCGGTGTTGTGTATTGATGACTTGGGTTTTGCTGTGTACTTGTGTTTCCATCACCAAAATCCCAAAGCCATTCAGTAGGATTATTGGCAGATTGGTCAGTAAAGTTAACATTAAGTGGTGCTTCTCCATTTAAAGGGTTCGCTGAGAAATTGGCAATAGGAGCTTCTCCTGCGGCATTTACCGTAACATAGTTGATCTTAGTTTCTGTATCCTCGCCAAATTCATTACTTGCTATTAAACTTATTGTATAGAAGCCAGATGATTGGTATATATGACTTGGGTTTTGTAACGTACTTGTATTTCCATCACCGAAATCCCAAAGCCATTCAGTAGGATTATTGGCAGATTGGTCAGTAAAGTTAACATTAAGTGGTGCTTCTCCATTTAAGGGATTAGCAGAGAAATCAGCTATAGGAGTTTCACCTGCTTCATCCACAGTGATATAATCATTCTTGGTTTCCGTATCTTCACCAAATTCATTACCTATGGTAAGACTAACAGTATAGTTACCCGCTGATATGTATTGATGACTTGGATTTTGTTGTGTGCTGCTATTACCATCACCAAAATCCCAAAGCCATTCAGTGGGGCTATTTAATGACTGATCAAAAAAGGAGACATTAAGAGGTGCCTGACCTGAAACAGGATTACCGGAAAAATAGGCAATGGGAGCTTCACCTTGTGCTGAAGTTGTGAATTCCATTTGAGTACCGTATCCTGTTCCCTCATTATTTGAAGCAAACGCCTTGATATAATATTTTGTTCCTGGATTAAGACCTGTAATATTGGCGACAAAACTACCAATACCATCGTCTGCAGTGTAGACCATATCATCAAGGTTTGGATCAGGCAAGGTGCTATAAACTATTCCTCTGGCATATACAGCAGAGGAGCCTGAGTCGGATACCAGACCGGCTACAATCACGGATGATTCTGTGATATCTGAAAACATTACAGTTTCTACTTGCGGGTATGACAAATCAGATGTTGTGAAACTGCGGACATTACCATAAGAAGTGCCTTTAGTGTTTGTAGCAAATGCAGAAACAAAATAAGTTTGATTTGGCGTTAGATTTAATAAGGTGCCAGAAAAGTTGTCTGAACCGCTTCCTAAAGCAATGACAATATCATCAATTGTAGGTTGATTGTTACTATTTGAATAGCATAATCCTTTTGATGTAATAGGAGCCCCGCCGTCACTAACAATTAATCCACCTGTTGTTGCGCTGAAAGGCGTAATGTTAATAACATTTTCCGTTGTAAGCGTTGCAATTTGAGTCATCTGACCGCTGTTTGAAGCAATCACTTTATCAAATCGAAACAATTCAGTATTATAATCTGCAAGTGAGAAACTAAATATTTCAACCTTAAAGCCTAAGGTGCCATCAATTCCGCTAATCAGATTGTAGTTCCAGGTTGGCGGATTGATTTGACCATCAAAAACCAAATCTGGTTTTACATCCATATAAGGGCCTGCAATACTGGCAATTGTAACCTTGACAGAAGGCTTTACATAAATTATTGCACTACTGGCAGCATTTGCCGTCCAGTTGGTTTGTAGCTGTCCTGCCTCCAGTGATTTATTCCAAAGAGTTGACCAACCTTGCTCATTTTGATATTCAGCACCAAAAGTAACTGAAGCTTGTGAGTTTAAACCAGTTTGGATATTACCAGCTGCCTGAGCGTTGAAAATAATTCCAGCATCAAATCCAAGTTCTATATAAAAAGGAACAACCCCCATCCATAATGGACCGATATCAAAATTGATCAGACTCACCTCTTCGTTATATTCAAGATTATTATCGATTGAAAATTCGGCCAGAAAATTCATTGACAAGTTACCAGTAGCACCAATTGTGAGAGACTTTATACCACTCGGTATTCCAACCCAATTGGTTGATAAATCAAGTTGTCTGATTATTTCTGGTTGAAAATTGATATTACCTTCCACTATTTTAGCTAAGACATTCGTGTTTCCTATACTTTCGTCAATTAGGACAGTATTATCCAGATTGATGAGGCCTGCAGTACTTTTAAAACTTGCATTCGGAATTATATAGTTTATTTTTACAGGAGCTGTTTGAGTTTTTGTATAAGCCTTCATTTGAGCAAAATCAATTTTAATAGTATCATTAATTAATAATCGCTCAAATGCATCAGTAAGAGATGCCTGCTCTGTTTCCAATTCAATTTGATCAGACAAATAAGTAATTTTCATGATTTTACGAATATACCCTTTGCCAGTTTGTCCAATGATTACATCACCTACTTTTAAATCTGATAATTCAGGATTACTTGTAAATGTATAATTGTTGTTAACGATCGATAATGGTTCGCCAATAGTAACAGAATCAATTACTTTTACATTTTCATGAAGCATGTCATCGCTACTAAATCTTTCAATTTCCTGTAGATCTTTTTTGCATGAAATAAATGGAATCAAAGTTGCAATTAAGATGATAAGCAAGACTTTGTAGATCAGAATGGTTTTCATATGTTTTTGTTTTAGAATTTAAAAATAAAATCAAAAGAAAGCTGTAAACCTTCCCTGCCCGGAAATAAATCTTTGGAGTAACTAATTGGCTCAGAAGTGGTATTGTCAATCAAAATACTTTTATTTAACTCACGAACATAAGAATCGAAGAAATAGTAATTTAATCCAATACCGAAACCATATCTATCTATGAATACTGCCGCTTTCATTCCAGGCTTGAAATAAATTGTTCTTAAACCATCAATATTGTTGTCAAACAGTAAGTTATCTGTTTGAGGCAATTCTATGCCAGTTTCAAAATCAGGAGTAAAGACGAATTTTGCTTCAGATGAAATATTTCCATCTATATCAAGTGCAATGCCTAAACCAAAGCCATGAAAAATTGCTTTTGTGTAAAGTTTAGGAGAAGACATGTACATTGATTTATAAGCTTGTTGTGAAAAATGGTAAGAAAATTTGATGCTTAAGGATTCTACTAAATTGGGAAAATAGCGTGCAGGATAAAATCCATATGTCAATTTACCACCCCTGATATTTAACAGATTTGCACTTATTGAAATATAATTTGGATAGAAGCTTTTTCTTGATCTTTTGTAGGACGGAATAATGCTTCTACTTTTAAATTGGAATTGCAGGTTATTCGTAGTAGTATTTTTTTTCAACGTAATTGATGATACATGATGTGAACGAATGATTTGTTTATTACTCGTATTTAGAATCTCCATTTTTGCGCCATCAACATTAATAGCTGTCATACAAATGATTATACAAATCGAGAAAACCAACGATTTTTTATAATACTCAAATTTTACTTTTTGCATAAGTTTACTTTTAGAACCTTCTTCATTAATTTTAATTTCATAATCCGACTTATGTAGTCTGTTTTCACTTCTTGTTTATATCCTAATTTAATAATAAACTACCCCTACCATTTGCCAACCAACCCACTGATCCCTCTGCATTATACGGCCTTGATAATCAACGCCCCAACGGTTGAATTGATACGGATTATAATAGCTGATTAAATCATACTGAAATAATTGGGGTTGCAGGGGGGCTATCCTGTAGCCAGCCACTTGTAAACCTGTATATGGGTTATATTCAGTTACATAATTATCCGGCATCACAAAGAATACCCTGTTTCTATTGGCAAAAAATACTACCTTAGCTACCAGGAATTGTGGTTGTTGCACTTGATGTTGATAGGTAAAATTGCTAGGTTGTTGGTTATAAATGTTATCCTTATTGGCAAAGTTTTCTTTCCAACGAAAATCACGTTGTTTTCCTGTTATATTTACAATATACTGAGGAATTTGTCTTTTTGGGTTTTTAGCTCTTAAGCCTGCCAGTGTTTGGGTTCTGGATTTAGTTTTTTCGAGTATTGTTTTCCAGTCGGCATAATCAGAAAAGGATGTGATTTCTTTGTGCACATCAATAAAAGAACTGCTAAAATATCCCCCCTGGCTAGAAACATAAGATTTTTGTCCTGGTTCGGAGCTGGACGACAATACTTTACCTTTAGAATCCAGGTATAATTCCTTTAAGCGTTCAACATCTCTTTCTGAAAAACTCAGGGAAGCGAGGCCTAGTATTTCGTCTTCATAATATTCAAGTTCACCTGTTAAGGCGTTGCAAGCTTCAGCAATACCTATAAGTAATCGAGGATTTTTAGCCTCCAAACGGTTCATAATCTCTGAAAATGAAACTAATTCCTTAGCACGATTTTGGTGATTTTTAGCGAAAGTTAATTGCGGCCATTGTGGATCAATGGCAGGCTTGTTTATGCCATGGCCGATGTAGAAGAAGAACACAATGTCATTTGAAGAAGGATTGAGGTTATCTATTATATTCCATAAAGTAGAAACATTAACATCATCTCCGCTGGCAATTGCTTCGCGAGTATTCAAGTTTAATGCATTGGCTACTTCATGTAATTCTGTTTGTACCTTATCACGCGTTTCAGCCATGCCTTCGCGCAGTATTGGGCTAATATCATTAGTGCTGGCAAAAACCAATAAATGCATGGTTTGAGCATTCAAACCATTTGAAAAATAACTAAATGTAAATACTAAAGGAAATACAATCTGTATTGTTAATTTTTTGATTACAATTATTAAAGAGAAGTTGTTCCTTTCCAGAATTTTAAACAGGAACTTATGATATGATGGTTGAATGCTCATATGAACAATGTCATTTGATGTGAATTGTTTTATGAGGCTAATTTAGGCTTTGAATAATGAAAAGCTATATTTTGGGATGGGACAAATCGTGGACAAATAAGTTATTTATATAGAATTTAAATAGGTTTCAAGGTCTTCTCCGTTGAGGTTCAGTTTTTTGCGCAATCTGTATTTTTGTTTGCGGACGCTGTCTTCAGTGATA
>JAQVGK010000109.1:0-7638 GCA_028696755.1 Bacteroidales bacterium
TAGTTGCGATTCCTAATCCAGTGACGACAAAGAAATTGTCCATATTAATCTCTGGTTTTTCTTCCGAATCTTTATGCTTAATACCTTCGTACAGCATTTTTCCGCCGATAAATAGTAGGAGTCCAAAGGCAATCCAATGATCAAAATCCTCTAAATACTTTGTTAGCTCTGCTCCAGCAGCCCAGCCACCAAGGGTACAAACAGCCTGAATAAATCCTAGTGTAAATGCAAATCGCAAATAAATAAATGTAGTTTTATTCTTATAAGAACTTGCAGCTGCCATCGACACTGTAAGGCTGTCCATCGAGAGACCGATTGCGATAAGGAGAATTGATAATATTTCCACTGACAATAATTTTGTTATGCAAATATAGAATTTTTAAATTTGTTGCCAAAACGAAATAATGTCCCCACCAAGGACGATGCATTAAAATATACTAAAAATTAACTTGTATTGTAAAACATAAGTAAATAATTGAAATATCATTTGGTTTTAGAATTTTCTTTACTATTTTTACTTTCAATTAGAAATGATTAGACGAATAATATTAAGTAGGTTTGTGTAGTTTGATAATACTAGTATTCTGACAGTTTCTGATTAAGCATAGCATTGTAATTTATTGTTAAAAGAAGGTAATTTAAGTTATGAAATCAAAAATCTTTTTTCTTACGTGTTTAATTAGTATTTTGTATAGTACTAATTTTTTAGCTCAAAGCAGCAGGTTGGTTAATAATCAATGTGGTGAGTTGGTAGTTCTTGGGGAACCAATATTTGCTGAGCAAAGAGATAGTGTTGATGTTTATGAATTCAAATTTTTCACAGACGATACTTCTGTGAATAGAACGATTTCATCCACAAATTCGGCTTTGGAGTTTAAGTTTTATTCCGGATTACCTGAATATATTGACTTAAAAGTATGTATTAGGACAAAAAGAGATAATACTTGGAGTGCTTATGGCGATACTTGTAGTTTCGTAATTGTGTCAGATTGTAGCTTTAATAAGCGGTTTAGAGAGAATGTAGATACAGAAGAAAAAATGCTTAAAGTGCAATCTAATTTACAAGACATAATAGATTTAGCTCTTACAATCGATTTGTCTCAAACGCAAGAAATTACCATTCCTGTAGTTTTTCATGTAATTGTTCCTTCCAGTTATACTGGTAATCCATATGAATATCTACCTCCAGCAAAAATTAATGAAGCCATCCAAATTCTAAATGAATTGTATGACGGAGTAAGGTCTAATCAACCAGAAGCAGTTGATTGTAAAATAAAGTTTTGTCCGGCAATGAATTATCATTTAAATTCGAGTACAATGCAAAGTCTGTCATGCCAGCACTTAGGCATTACTTATTATGGAATAACTTATAATACAATAGGTGTCAACGATGTTAATCTTCCTTCTGGATTTCCTTATTTTTTGTCTGATTTCGATCCTAATACTTATGTTATTGCATATCAAACCTATTTTCCAGATAATCGATATTTAAATTTCTTCATTTTTGATGACTTGTCGGATTATTCAGCAGTCGGTTATGCTAATTCTGAAGCATTTGAAAGTAATATAAATTATGTGGTTCTGGAACGAGCAATTGTAGGAACAAACTCGACCATAACCAGATACGAAGGATATACAGTCGGCCACGAGGCTGGTCACTATTTTGGGTTAGATCATACTTGGGGAGGTAATTATAGTACAGATTCCTGTGGCAACGCAGATTTTATTGAAGATACACCGATACATAATAGTCCAAATCTGAGCTGTGATGAATTATCAAATACTTGTACAATGGAACCATTTAACGATCCTGTGCATAATCTTATGAATTATTCTTCTGATGGCTGTAGAAACCATTTAACTCAGGGACAAGCTGAGTGGATGCATGCAGTACAACAATTATTTTATCCTGAATTACCTTATACAGATGCAGTTAGCGAAGGATATGATATTTATTGTCAGACAATACCAAGTATTGAGGGAGCAAGTATAGAAGGCCCTGCTGAAATGATTAGATGTACTGGAGAAGCAACAATTGCAATTTATGTTAATGATGCAAGCACTTTTAACTTGGACATTGTCGATAATGCAACAAATATAGTAATTGATGCGTTTGACAATACCGATTTTACAGCATGTGGAAGCAATTATTGCATAAATTACAATTTTGATACAGAAGGTGTTTATAGAATAGAACTTACTGTAGTAGCAAGTGCAACATACAGTCAAACAACAATCCGAAATTACATAATACAAGAATGTGATTCCTTAGCAAATAATTTAGAAAGAGCACATTGGCATTTCGACCATACGGCAAATTTAGATTTTTCTAGTGGAATAGGACAGCTTGGACAAACTGCAATCAGTGCTATTCCTGCAGAGGTATCTGTATGTAGCGAAACAGGAGATCTTTTATTTTACACAAACGGACATGATATATGGAATCGTAATCATGTTTTACAAAGTATTAATTTAGATGGAAATTTTGAAGCTTCAAAAGGAATAATCGCACTTGATTTTGGTTTAAACGCAGGTGTTCATAACTATATGATGGTTTATTTGGATGTCAATCTGAATTTGTTTTATCGGTTTATCGCCATAGACGCATCCTATAATATTAGCTTTACTTCTACACATCAAGAATTAATTACAAATGCTGATTTAATCGCAAATGGAATTAACTTTGCTAGCTTATCTGCAATGGGAGTTTCAGCTAGTCCAAAACCAGATTTAACTGGGTATTGGTTATTATCATCTTTAAAAGACAATATTTCAAGCACTTATTATCCTGTTGCTATTGAAATAAATTACAGCTCACCTTATGTCGGGGGCGATATAAATATTTCTACTTTCAACACCTTAACACCAGCCACTTATCCAGATGACGAATTTGAGACAACTATTAAAATGTCGCCCGATGCGAAATATTTAGTTTACAATGTCCCGTATTCCGGAAATAAATTTTACCTCTTTAATGCTCAGACTGGACAAATAAATGATCAGGTAATTTGCACCTTCAACAACTTTTTTAATAAGTTTTTTGAAGTAGCATTTAGCAAAGACTCCAAGTTTATGTACATGACCGAAATATTTCAGCCGTTTTCAAGTACAGACACAATGGATATGTTTTATAGAATTAAGCAGGTTGATTTGGATGATATAGATATGTGTGACTGTCAATTATATGGGAAAACCATTTTTGAAAGAAACAGTGCAATTGATTTAACATATAATAAAAACATGTTTTTCATGCAAGAAGGACCAGATGATAGAATTTATTTCTCTCGACAATCCGATATTGAAGATAATGCAAAATATATGGGTATAATTATGTATCCTGAGAATCCAGCAACTTATTCAGCAACGGATAATGAATGTGGAACTTACGGAGATTTCATTCATTATCCCTCAAACGAATGGATAAAAAATGATTTATATCTACCAAATTTTGTTGATGCAAAACCTGATAGCTGCGATTTAGATTTCAGAGTTTGCTCTGCTAACTGTAATGAGCTTAGTGTTTTAAATCTAAGCCATGGTTATGATTCAACATTTACATGGAATTTCGACAATGGAATAAACAACTATAGTTATACAGGATATACACCACAAGATATGGACACTCTTGCGTATTCGGATTCGTGGACAATAAGGTTGTCTAAACTAGGTTGTACCGACACTTTGAGTCAGGAAATATTTTTTAATGGTTTTACTGTTAATATTGAAGGGAATGATACAATTTGTAATGATAGTATTTTATATTATTATAATTGTGGTACTGGTTTCAATTCAATTTCATGGTCAGTTAATGGCCTACCATTTTCAACTCAATCTGAACTTGAGTTGCTCGGTAGTAATTATACCCCCAATAGTACAGTTGTAATAATTGCCAATGTTACGAATCAATTAGGTTGTCATGCAGTTGATACATTTAATGTTTATATTTCCGGTTTCGAATACGAATTACTAAGCAGTCTTGATTGTTCAAACAGTATTCCAGGCGAGGTACAAATAAACATTGATGGACAATCTGGAATAAATTACACATCTACCATTGATGGATTTAATTATAATGTGGGAAATGAAGACAATCCGCCATTTACAGGTTTGTTCCCAGGAATTCACAGCTACACCGTTAGTGATTTTTATTGTAATTATTCCGGGAATTTTGTAACAGCTAAAAATCTTTTGGTTGATAGTGTATCTGTTAGCACACATTGTCCAGGAGACACATCTGATATTATTGTTTGGTTCTCTGGAGGCTCCGCCCCATATGATATAAACTTTTCGGGAAATACTTTCATTACAAACGACACCCACTTTGAGATCTCTGGGATTATGCAAGGTAATTATGGGATAACGATTACAGATGATTTTGGGTGTGAATTGGACACTATAATTACTTTATTATTAAACTATCCCAGCGTAGATATTTTCCTTGGCGGAGAAAATCAATGTTCAAACGATTCTACTGTAACGGCGATAGCTATTGTTTCTGGGGGTACACCGACATTTGATTATAATTGGTATTATCCAGGATTTTATCCACCATATTTCGTCAATGACCATTTTATTGATGGTTTAATTTCACTCTCTGGTTATTTATACGTTACAGTTACAGATGCTTTTGGTTGTCTTGCTTATGATAGTATAATGCTTTCTCCTGAAATACCTGCAGCTCAATTAGAAATTGATGTCACATTACCATGCGGAGAAACTGATGGGTGGATAGATTTAACTGTTTCCGATGTGGACAGTATAACAAATATTTATTGGATAGTCCCAAGCAGCACTGGTATTGATACAATATATAATCAGGAAGATTTATATAATCTAACATACGAAGGAATATACAGGTTGAGGTTATGGGACGAGAATGGCTGTATGTATTATTCTATGACAGCCTTCAATACTTATGACGATCCTATTGTTACACAGCCAATGTGTTCGTGGGATGAAAGTATGGGAACAATTTCTACCAACTGGGATATGCCTGTTGACTATGGTTACTACAATGCTTGGAACTGGTTAATAAATGAATCTAACGATTCTATTCCAGAATTAAACGGCAGCTTTGATACTTTACCTCCAGGAACTTATATTTTGCATCATACTGATGAAGCAGGTTGCATTATGATTGATACTATTGAAATAATTGAGCTACAGCAAATGCAATATGATGTTGATGTTGAATATTACAGCGATTCTTTTGGTAACCCAATGTTTACTAGTACTATTTCGGTTTGGGGTGAGCATTGGCCATACTATATCCCGTATAATGGAGTGGGATATGTACACCTTTGTTATGGAACGGCTGATTTTACTATTATCCAAGACACTGTTCAACCTGCGGTTTATCAGGTTACAGGCAATGTAAATGATTGTCCAGGAACTCCACCACCAGACAATCCTTATTTTCAGATATTAAGCATTCCTTGTGGTGAACTAACAGTTTACATCTTTGATTCAACTCAGAATACTCACGACACAATACATCTCGACACTATTGTTAAACCAACCAAATGCCTAGCTACTGGATATGGCACTGGTTCGGTTGAGTTCTTCGATATTAGCACCGATATGAATATTTTTCCTGTATTTTTCTTAAATACATCAACAAACGATACATTAGTATGGTATGGCGACCCTAATGAGTCGATTAATTTCGAAGAGTTAGGAACCGGCACATTTAACGTTCAATATTGGAATGCCTTTAGTGAGGTTAATACAATACCCATTACAATTGAAGATGCATTCGACACAATTATTTCAGGCATAATTACTACCGGAAACTATCCCGTTTATGCCAATCAGATTATTGCCGTTGAAGGTATAGAGATTCAAGCGCTTGCATCACTCACATTTAAAAACTGCACCGTATATACCGCAATCGACAATTATAGCAATATTGACGAAACAAAATGGTTCATTAACCGAAAAGGAAAGCTTATTCTACAACAATCAACTGTTGAATCCGGGTGTCCTGAGAAATGGAAGGGTATTGAAGTTGATGGGGTAAGCTATACTCAAAACTTGGTATATGCATCTGGCATAGGTACATATTACTCCGAACAAGGTTATTTTGTTATGGCAGATTATTCCGCAATTAGCGATGCATATACAGCTGTTAAATTAAAAGGTGGAAGTGTTGGAAATATTACCAATTCATACTTTTACAACAACCAATATTCGGTTTATTTTAACCCTTATACAGCACCAACACCTGTCGGCAGTCCAATCCCTGCTAACAAAAGCCTGATCAGAAATAATGAATTCATTATTGATTCTTTGCTTCACCCAACCGGTCTTACAGGTACTGACAGATACCAAAGTTCACAAGTTTATGTAACTGGCGCTGTTAGTACGGTTTCATTACTCGGAAACAGGTTTTATTATAACGACAATAGCGTTCATCCTTCGGTTCGCGGTAACGGAATTTATGCCACAAACAGTTCTATTTCAGTAAAACCCTACAGCTCATATTCAAGCATACTAAATGGCTTTAATACAGGGTTTAAATCTCAAGTTGGTGTAGCATCAAGAAAGGTATCCATTACATATTCGAGTTTAAACAATAATGCATATGCTATTGATATAAGAAACCACATTGCACCAATAATAGAAAATAACACTATTAACTCAAAAAACCTGTATGTTTGTACATGGTTTCCATGCGCCATCCCACTCCCATGCGCCATATACCTCGAAGCCTGCGACCAGTATTCAGTTAAACTCAATAACGTTAAAAACGGGTACTACGGCGCATACATCCGCAACTCTGGCGAAAACTACAACCTACTCTACAAAAACGACTTCGACAGCGTGGCGTATCCGGCTTTGGCAAATTTGAAAAATAGTAATTTTGTTCAAGGTGATCCTTTTAGCGGAGGAACTGGCCTCGAAATGAAATGTAACGATTTCAATCATTTTAGTTATGCAATTTCGGTTACAGGGAATATGCAAAAAAGTCAAGGTGTTGTGAATGGACAATCAGATCTGCTGGCAGGCAATAGGTTTTATACTCCATCTCCTTCAAGTTCTCAGTGCGAGTTTATTGTTAGCACAACAGATCCAACATTAGCAATAGCATATTATGATTATTATCACCATAACGATGCATTGTGTATCCCCAATTTGAGAACGATTCCTAAAGTATATCTTACTGGTTATGCTATTGGATTTATTGAAAGTATTGCTTGTCCTGACAATCCAGGAGCAAAATCCTCAACAAAATCATCGGAAGCAATATTCGAACAGTATATAGAATTTAACGACAGTATTTCTTTTGTAATATCTGATAAAGAAACCGAATTGCAACAAATTGTCGATAATGGCAACACTTTGATGTTGAAAATGCAGGCTTCGATGATGAATGATGCAAATTATGCTGAAACTATTGAAGCATTAGAGCTTGAAGGTTTACTAAGCGATGAAGTTGTTCTGGAATTGATGCAAAATACTATGGCTCCTGATGCTGCTAAAACTATTGCATTAATAAACAATTCTCCTTTACCACAAAAAGGAAAAGATAAAATTGATGAAATGACAGATGTTGATCAAGATTTGCGTGATATTCTAAAGCAATATCAAACTGGTAAAAACGCAAGAGAGATTAAAGAAAATGAGATCAGAACTCTT
>JAQVGK010000109.1:7648-9081 GCA_028696755.1 Bacteroidales bacterium
AAAGAAAAACTTATCAAATTTGATAAAATATGTTGCAAATGAAGATGATCCTGATTTAAGAGATATGTTAGTTGAATTTTTAGAATCCCAAAACACTGTAGAGGACTATAAATTGGCACTTCGATTCAGTCTTGCGGATAATAATTATCACAAAGCTGATGAATTATTGTCTGACTTAAATCAACTTTCACAAACAATGGACGTAAATAATAAATCTGCTATTGAAAATTATCTTCAATTACAGTCTATCGCAATAAATGCAGAAATAAACAATGAATTTTCTGATAGCATAATAAATGTAAACGCTGACTTTTTATTTGCAATGGCAAATGATACATTAATAGTTGAATCTGCTCAAGCACAAGTTTTACTTGAAATTGCTGGACTTGCAGAGTATCCACCTGTTGTTTATCCACCTATCGTTGACAACACGAAGTCTATCTATTTTAACGAAACAGTGCCGAATATTGAAACAAAAACCACTACATTTATCAAGATTTATCCAAACCCTGTCAAGGAAAATTTATTTGTGGAATACTTTGTTTTTGATTTTGAAAATAGTGTAGAAAAAACAATCTACCTATTCTCTGAAAGTGGTGAAATAATTAATTCATTTAAAATTACTAAAGATTTTGATATTATTACAATTAATACTCGTAACTTAGCACCAGGAGTTTATTTGTTGAGGCTGAACGATTGTGTTGAGAAATTTACGAAAATGTAATTATATGAAATCAATTTTAATATTTTTGTTTTTGACTTTCCTGTGCATTTCTGTTAATGCACAGGAAAGATTCAACAATGTGTATTATGACCCAGATGCAAATATTTCCAATACAGTTGTTGCCGTAGATAATGGTTTTGTTGTATTAACAGGAACATCTGTGAATGATGGGCGTGGAATAGGTTTAACAAAGATATCTGCTTTTGGGGAGATGGAATTTCAGAAGAGTTACAAATTGGAAGACTTTGATTGTTATGAAGGATTTGCCAATTGCTTTAAATTTGACACTTTCCAGAATAGCTTTTATATGTGTGGAACAAGTTTAGATTTCGATAATAATCCACAACCTTTTATAATTACTCTTGATGAGAACCTTGATACAATAAGCTTTAGTCTTATAAATATTGATTCTATTTATGGAGCGTATGATATTATTAAATTTAATGATTCCATATATGCAATTGCAACCGAAAATATCTTACAAGATGATTATGAAATGGGGGTACTAATAATTAACATTTATCAAGCAGATAATATTATAAAACTTGGTTATGGGGTAGAAGAAATTATTTCGAATGAAGCAGGTTTTGAAATCATCAAAACCAACAAAAACGAATTTCTTCTCGGCGGCTTTACCTTTGGTTTCAGCACCGGTACCTACAAGCAGGACTGGTACTTGGTAAAAACCGACAGCATTGGGAATATGCTT
>JAQVGK010000110.1 GCA_028696755.1 Bacteroidales bacterium
TTATTATCTGCAGTTTTGTGCTATAAACTTTTTCGTTTTCATTGTGAACAGATACTACGTAAATTCCTTCTGTCAGAGAACTAGTTTCAACTTCAACATTTTCACCATAAATCTTTTGTGAACAAATAAGTCTTCCAGTTAAATCAAAAATCTGTAATTCGTAATCGTCCACACAGTTACTAATGGTAAATTTTTCATTAGTAGGATTTGGGTAAATAGAAATTTTATTTGATTTCTGGCTTTGTGCAATATCACTTGCATCATCCTTCATAATATCAACCACAATACCTTCGATAACTGTAAGTCCATAAGGCATTTCGTCGGGCAGCAGATACCAACCGTTGTAAGTACCTCCCCAACCAAAGTTTACATGAAAGTAGTTGTCAGTATTGTAGCCGTCAACAACAACGTTATGACCAGAACTCCATGCTTCGTCAACAATTGCGAAGTGTGCCGGTAGTGCATTTTGCATATTCGAAATTAGTGTAGGAAAAAGTTCTGCATCAGTTTCGGTGTATAAAATTACATTTTCACATCCAAAGCGATAATATGCAGCCAAAGCCTGATTCACGCCAAATGTCCCAGAGCCTTCACTTGTAAACACCTGTGTTGCAGCGACTCCGCAAGCAAAAGTTAATGCCGCCATGTCCTGATTTGACAAAAGTCCTTCATGTTCAAACCAATGCATGTTAACAGTGTCAAGATATTTATTTAGGTCGGGAAAAGAAGGAAATCCATTGACTGCATAATCATCATCAATGTAATAATTTCTTCCTGCATAATTATGGTGATAATCATCTGCATCGGTAAATTGTGTTTCGTTGGTAGTCTTATGATAATTTAATATCATTGCCATAGCTGTTGCTGGACAACCTGTGTAAGACCTGCCTCCAGAAACGGGATCTATCGGACACATTGCATTCCATGGAGCAGTCTGATTCCAGTTAGTTTCTATCCATCCACCCGAACTAGTTGTTCCTTCGGCTGGCCATTGCTCCAACATAGTTTCGCGTGTAAAATCATTGTTTAGCAACTTTTCCCATGCTGCTTTGCGCTCGGCAATCATTGTTTTAGGAAGCTTATCGACAGATTCTAATCTTTTTGCAACATCGTGTTTGAAAAATTCTGTGAGATTATTAGTTAAGTCTGCATTGTTTTCCCATGAATAGGCAATTACAGGCCACAAATTATCATCTGCCGAAATAATCATATAGCCACGAGGCGATAGTTCTGCCAAATAAAATAAGCATACATTGTTTTCATAAACTTCGATAATGTTTTTCAAGCGAAATGACTCTGATTTTGAATCATGAACTATTTTGTTCTGGATAATTTTACCTGCCAAAATCTTAGAAATCGGTGCAGAAAACACAGTAGAAACCACAAATGATAAAATCAAAGTAACAGAAATTACTTTTAAAGTATTGTTCATAAGAATAAAATTAAAACACTAACTAATTTGCAACATTCTCTAACAAAGGTGTGATTTTGAAGATGTAAAATTAGTGAATCTTTAAAATACAGTTATTAATAAAGTGTTAAAAATTTATCTCGTCCAAATATTTCTTTAATTTATGCAGGGGTTCAAGTGATACCTCGGTTCCACTTTCACCTTTTTCGGAGTAATCGAAAGGATTGTCAATATCCTTAATAAGATAAAACATGTACGTAATAAGGAAAGTTACCAGCATCGATAAAGCCACTCCAAAATAAAAAGGTTCAATTTTAGTAATAATTAAACCCAGAGCAATTACTAATCCCATAAATTCAACAATAGTATATGCCGAACTTACAAAATTTGTGTCGCGTATAGTCTCAACTCTAAGAATCATTTTGCGAAGGTAGTTTTGCTCTTGTTTGATTTAAATAATTATGTTTGGTGTTGCACCTTTTTTCTCAAAAGCAATAAAATAATCGTTCATTGCTCTAAGCTTTAACAACATTTCTTCGGTGTCAATTTTTTTATAAAACCATCTTATTAAATAAGTGTAAATATCTTTAAGGTATAGTGCTAAATCCTTTGCCTCTTCGATGTCCTTGGCTTTATAAAGCGTATAACAATCGTCCATCATAGTTCGTATGGTTGCCGAAATCTCTGCTGGTATTTTCTCACTTTCCTTATAATCCGACAATACTCCCGATATCAAGAAGCCAAGAAGGAAAATTGTTCCAGCTACCAGAGTAGTAAAAAGTGCATTTAACTCCATTACTTCGTAACCAAAATAATATGCGAGATATTTCAGTCCACCAACTAGCAATAGTGTAGGTACAACACGAAAAGCCAGAGCCCATTTGGCCCAGAATCTTTTTGATTATGAAATAAGTAATTCTTGTGGTTTGAGCATAATCAAAAAATTATTAAGGTCAAAAATAAGAAAACGGTTTATAAATTTGGTATATTTACATTAATATTTTAATCAGTATTATAATGAAACCAAAATCTCAAAACTTCGTAGGTTATCAAATTAGGATTGTTCAAACATTTGTTTTGCTGTTATCTTTTTCTGTTACCACCGGTATTTTCTCATCCTGCGACGATGAGTTTCATTTCGTAAAAAAGGTGAAAATAAAAGGAAAAATTGTAAGGTCGAAAGGATCAACCTCAGACTCTGAAAAATCAACAAAAGGAGAATTTAGCTTGGATAATGCCGAAAAGGTGTTGATATTTTATGGGAGAGATTATGATTTGGTAAATATTGACAATGATGGTTCTTTTGCGGGCAGGGCACCAGTTGGAACAGCCACAACTTTGGTATTTCTAACCGAAAATAACGAATTTATTGGAAATTTGTATGTCGGGGGATTAAATTTTCTGCCTCTTGTGTCGGCAAATGGCGAAATTGAAGATATTGATTTGTCAGAGTTAACACTAGATGGTGAAAGGGTAATTCCATCAAATGACCCAACTATTGGAGTAATTAGTCTTTCTGCAACCGAATTAGCATTTATGCAGGAGATTGGCTCATATTATAAAGCTCTTTCTCAAAACCTAGATATGAATAACGACGGAACGCCAGACGTGCTGCAAGATGGGAAAATTGATATAACCTTCGGCTGCAATTATCCTGGTGGAAAGTTTGGAATCGGCGATGATGCTCCATCTCTTGATCCAATTTTTGATAGTTTGATAGGCTATAGTATTTTTATGGAAGGTCCACTGAACTTAATCTCTTCTGGAGATAATAGTTTGCCACAAAATGCTGTATTAACAGGTCCCGAAGAAAACCCAAGTACCGACCTGTATAATTCTGGGAATTCATATTCAAATGGCAGCAACTTTAAAGTTAACTTTGCCAGAGGTCAAGGATTCGGACAGTTAGCATTTGAACCTGGTTTATATACAATGACTATTGATAGTAAAGATTTTACTTTTTATTATTCAATGATTGATTTTACAGAGTATTTTGTTAGAGTTATTCCCACCTTGGTCATAAATTCTCAAAATCTGGTTACTGCAATAAATTTTGAATATGAATTGCCAAATGGAACTTCTGTAAATCCAAGGTTGCTAATGGGCTCTGGTATTGACATAAATATTTCAAACTCTAACAATAACTTTATTTATCAATTTGTTTCGGAATTGAATTCTCCAACAGATTTAGATTACAATTACTATAGCTTTGAGTTGGAAGAACCTATTGAATACTCGCAGATTTCGGATATTGGATTAACGTTTATCGATTTGTTCGGAAACAGCTGTGGTAGTAGTTGGAAAAAGCCATAAAAAAAACCTGTCGTTTTCGACAGGTTACATAAGTCATATCAATGTTTTACATCCTTAATCTTATCGGGTTCGTGTTTATGTTTAAATAATATTGCGAACAGAATTGCGACCACAAGCGAGTATGCAGCAAATGCAATCCATATATCTGGCCAATTGCGAAAGCCATTGTCGAGCATAAAGAATTTTTCGATAATGATGCCACTACCAAGAGCACCAATAATGGTTCCAAATCCGTTTGTCATCATCATAAACATTCCTTGTCCGCTTGCTCGTAACGATGGTGGACATTGAGTTTCGACGAAAAGGGCACCCGAAATATTGAAAAAGTCAAAGGCCATTCCGTAAACAATCATCGATAAAATTATCATCCACAATCCGCCTGCAGGATCGCCAAATCCGAAAAGAGCAAAACGCAGAACCCATGCAAACATACTCATAAGCATTACATTTTTAATTCCGAAACGCTTAAGAAAGAACGGAATAGTGAGTATGAACAGGGTTTCGGACATTTGCGAAATCGACATGATGATTGTAGAATATTTTACAACAAAAGAGTTTGCAAATTCTGGGAAATGCTTAAACTCATCAAGAAAAACATCACCATACATGTTCGTTAACTGTAGTGATGCCCCAAGTAGCATGGAGAAAATGAAAAATAATGCCATTTTATAATTTGCAAACAATTTGAATGCATCCAGACCAAGCACTTTTGCAAAAGAAGCTCCTTTTCCTGTTGTACCTTGTGGCTTACATTTTGGGAGGGTAAATGAATAAATCCCGAGTACCAAAGATGCTATTGCCGAAAAGTAGAATTGGTTTTCGGATGCCTTGTTACCGGTTAAGTTCGTTACCCACATTGCAGCAATAAACCCGATTGTGCCCCAAACTCTAATTGGAGGAAAATCTTTAATTACATCATAGCCTTTTTGCTTAAGTGCATTGTAGCCAACTGTGTTTGTAAGAGCAATTGTTGGCATGTAAAATGTCATCGCGAGTAACATCACCCAAAAGAAAGCTCCAGGTGTTTCTACAAAAGGAAAACAAAAAACAGTAGCACCACCCAAGATGTGCAAAATAGCATAAAGCTTTTCGGCATTCATCCACCTATCGGCAATTATACCAGTTAAAGTAGGCATAAACATCGACGCAATTCCTAAAGTTAAAAATACTGCTCCAAATTCTGTACTATCCCAACCCTTAGTTCCAAACCAATAGTTTGCTAAAGTAATAAGCCATGATCCCCAGATAAAAAACTGGAGAAAATTCATGATGATCAATCTGAGTTTTACGTTCATTTTATATTTTTTAAAAGTTGAATCGAAACGAATTCCAAAAATAAGAAAGTTTTTGGTAAACTAAACTGTTATTTATGTCAAACTTAAAACATAAATAATTTTTTTTCGTTTTAAATAAAACTAAATTTGCATTAATAAAATTACGAATATGAAAAAGATACTATTCTTTATTTTTGTTTTTTCGATTGCTGCAATGTCGTTTGCGCAAACAGAATCTGAATCATTTACAGTTAATGACAGCATCCCGGTTGACACATTAAGTCCAAACTTAATTGGTTTAAATGTTTTTCCTGCATTTGGAATTTTAGGTGGAGGCCGTTTGCCAAGTACTAAGATTTTTATTCAGTACAAGCACATGTACGAAAAGACGAATCTGCGTGCCAGTATCAATTATCTAAGTTTTTATGTGGATAATGATAAGATTGATCTTTTGCGTCTCGATCGTGATACTCTTATAAAAGATTATATCAATCCATACACCGACAGTATTACAATAAATGGTGATACAATCGTTGCTGATAGTTTAGTGTTCAGGAAATTCTATTACGACATTTACTCTTATGATGCTAGAATTGGACTCGAGGCAGCCTTCCCTGGAAAAGGTTATAGATTTTATGTTGGAGCTGGTCTAATAGGAGGTTATCATTATGTAGGAGAATTCTATTACCATTATAAGCGTGAATTTAAAGGCTATCCTGTTGAATATACTAATTTATCCACAATGGACATCGAAACTACTGGTTTTAGGAAAACATCATTTCTAAAGACAGGTGTTGATTTTACGATTGGTGTTGACATAAATATTTCGCCAAATTGCGTAGTATCTGTTCAATACGCTCCCGAACTAATCTACTATTACAAGTTAAAACAAGAAATTATTGATCCAGATAATTATTTTACCCGCGATCTTAGCGATGGTTTTGCTTTTGTGCCTGATTATATCGATTTTATTGTGAATATTAGGTTTTAATTGCGAAGTTCAGCCCTTCAACTCAGTTCAGAGACTTCTCAGTTCGGAGTTCAAACTTTATCTATAGAATCTGTAAAATATCGAGTAAAGACTTAACCTCATAATCAGGTATAAAATCGCTAGTCTGTTCAACAAAATTACACCATATCGTACTTATTCCAACTTGAGCAGCTCCTTTTATGTCAACTTCGATATCATCACCAATTATTATTGATTGTTCGGGCAAAGAATTAGTTTGTGCTAGTACAAATTGAAAGTATTCAATATTTGGTTTGTTACATCCAACTTCTTCGGAGGTAAAAACTTTGTCGAAGTACAAATCTATTTTACAGTTCTTAATTTTATTGTATTGCACTTCCTTAAACCCATTTGTAACTAAGTAAACTCTGTATTTTGATGATAGGAACTGTAACAATTCGATTGTGCCAGGGAAGAGTCGAGTTTTTTGTGGACTTATGCTTATATAGTCATTTGCCATTAATCGAGCAGTTTCTTCATCTCCGCAACCAAAATGCTGCATACTTAAAAAAAATCTTTTCCAGCTAAGTGTATCTTTTTCGATAAGTTTGTTGCGATACTCCCGCCAAAGTTTATCATTTATTTCTCTGTAAACAGAATAAAAATTATCGAATTCGCAAACTTTGTCTAGCTTATATTTATGAAAAATCTCATGAAATGTTTCGGCCGAATTGGTTTCAAAATCCCACAAAGTCCTGTCTAAATCAATAAAAACATTTTTATATCCCATACCAATTATTTTGCGCGACAAATTTAAAAATATGATTTTTATAAACTAATGATAAAACTCCAGTTTTGTTTAAATATTGTTAATTATATAATTGTCTATAATATTTTTTCGCATTGCGCATGGGGCATGGGGCTATTTGTGGTAAAAAAGAAAATTATACTACTCACAAATTTTGCGTAATGTTATTTTAAGAACAAATGTTATTACCTCACCGATGTGAGCTCCATGCCCCATGCGCAATGCCATTTTAAGTCATTTCAAATTTATAAGTTCATTTATACTTAAAGCTGCTAAATACTAACAAAATTTGTTAATTTTGTTTTATGATAATTAATAGTACTGCAAACAAAACATTTTGATTTTTTTTCTGTTTGTGTACAAAACATTTATGATGAATACATTTAAAAAGAAAGTGATTTTTCGTGTTGCATTAACTATCTTAGGCGGAATAGGTGGATACCTATATTGGCATTATGTTGGGTGTGCATCTGGGACTTGTCCAATTACGTCGAGATGGTATTATAGCGCAATATATGGGTTAGTAATCGGTTATCTAATAAGTGGATTGTTTATTCCAGAGAAAAAGAAAATCGATGAAAAAAATATTGCCGAAAACTCAGAAGCTAGTCAAGAAGTAGATAATAAATAATAAAACAAACTAAAATGAAGAAGTTAACAAACCTGTTTTTTATTGCAATTGTTGCAGTTGCATTATTTTCGTGTAATGGTGGTGGAACTAAAAGCGACAAGAATGATGAAAGTGGAAATCAAGAGCAAAACACGGTAAAGAGTCCGTTCGACGAAGCAATAAGTGGGACAACACCAGTGGTTGTTGATTTTTATGCCGATTGGTGCAAACCTTGCCAGATTCAGGGTCCAATAATTGAGGAATTTGCTGCCGAAATGGGTGATAAAGTAAAAGTAATTAAAGTGGATGTTGACGTTGAGCAAGACTTGGCCGAAAGATATGGAATCCAAAGCATTCCAACAATTATGATTTTTAAAGAAAATAAAATCGTTTTCCAAGCCGTTGGCGTTCAAAGCAAAGAAACTTTGATGGGCGTTATTGAGCAGCTTTAGAAATTAAATTTATTTCAGATAAGCTTTCTTTTAAGATGTTGATTTAGAATATTAGCATTAATTCTATTTTAATACTCAGGATTTTATACTCAACCTCCATGGAATTTTGTAATATAAACCGTATCTTTTGAGCCTACTCTTCTTCAAAAATTATTACCATAGCTACTGCCCCCGTATTGCGGGGCAGGTTATGCAAAGAATTTTTTCATTGATTAGTCTCAAAATCTCCTAGTTTCTAAATAAAAAATCCCATAGAGGTTGAGTATAAACACAGTCCATTTTAACTTTATTTAAATTGATTTTGCTGTCGGAATAATTATTTTTGAAGAAAAATATGATTATGAACAGAATTATAATTCGTAATGCCCAAGAAAAAGATTATCCCGAGATACTCGGAATGATAAAAGAACTTGCTCTTTTTGAAAAAGCACCCGAGAAAGTTATCAATAGTGTCGAACTGATGAAACAGGAGCAAAATCTGTTTGGATGTTTTATTTCGGAGGATGAGAACGGCAATATTACCGGCATGGCACTTTACTTCTATGCATATTTTACCTGGGTTGGCAAATCGTTGTACCTCGACGATCTTTATGTAAAACCCGAGCATCGCGGCAAAGGAATTGGCACTGCACTTCTCGACAAAATATTTGAAAAAGCAAAATCCGAAAACTGCCGTCGTCTTAGATGGCAGGTACTTAATTGGAACACTCCAGCAATAAAAATGTACGAAAAAGCTGGCGCAACTATCGATAACGAATGGAGCAACTGCGATTTCGATTACGAAGAGCTGAAGAGGAAGTGAAACATTACAAAACCCAAATCACAAATTACAAATCACAATGGATTCTGCAAGAGTTGTGATTTGTAATTTGTGTTTTAGAGCTTGTGAAAAAGTAAAACTTTTGGCCCTCACACCCCTTGCATCCCTAAAGGGAAGCCAACGCACGCAACACAAGTGGGCTGGCTCCCTTTAGGAATTTTTAGGGGCAGGGTGGGGAAGAATGAAATCACAAATAACAAATAACAAATTACAAATTACAAATTACAAGTGACAAATTACAAATTACAAATTACAAATCACAAATTACAAATCACAATGGATTCTGCTAAAGTTGTGATTTGTAATTATCGGTGACTTCGACTCCGTTCAGTCACCTAACAGTATGCAGGTGGCTGAGACCTTATGTTTGCAAAGTGAAAATTTTACGAACTTTGACAATTATCAAAATTAGAAAA
>JAQVGK010000111.1 GCA_028696755.1 Bacteroidales bacterium
CTCAACAACAGAATCAAGTTTTGCCCCGCCAATACCAAAGAACCTAAGATTTCCACCAAATTGTTTCATCAACTTGCGACCAGCTACTGCATTTAGCATTCTTCTAGTAGCAGGAATTTTATAAAGAATTCTGGTTATTTTCTTTGAATTAAAAGTCGGCAAAATTTTATTACGATAAATCTTTTCGATAATCAATGGAACCGACAGCATAATGCTTGGCTTTACCGCTTGCATTGCAGGCAGCAAAACAGCAGGAGTTGGTAGTTTACGCAAGTAATAAACAGAAGCACCATTATTCATTGGCAATAACAAACCAAGAGTATTCTCGTATGCGTGCGAAAGTGGCAAGAATGATAAAAACACATCTGACTCAATAATTGGTTGTAAGATAGCACATTGCTGTGTATCAAAACAAAGATTTTTATGTGTAAGCATAACGCCCTTTGATTTACCAGTTGTTCCAGACGTATAAATTATAATTGCTAAGTCTTCCTCTGCAACAGCGTATTCAACATTAGAGCTAATATTAGAGTCAAACTCATCACATACAGAACTTTTAATTACGGTAAAATCATTTATTCGGATTATTGAGTGTAAAGAATCTACATTTATGTTTTCTACTTTGTTTTTAAGAATCTCAGCAACAAAAATCATCTTTGTTTCGCTATGATTCAAAATATTTTCAACTTCGTTTTCGTTAAAATCGGGCAAAATTGGCACAACAACAACACCCATTGACACTGCTGCAAAATAAGTAATACCCCAGTTTGGCATATTGTTCGACAAAATTGCAATTTTATCGCCAGGAACAATTCCAAAACGTTCTAGATTTGCCTTTACATTTGTCACTTTTTCCTTTACCTCATTATAAGATAAAGCTTTTTCATCAGAAAAGCCCAGAAAAGGATTTGCAGAATATTTCTCAAATGAGCGTTTTAAAAGAAAGGGAATAGTTAACTTCAAGTTTGCTTCCATTTATTAATATTAAGTTGCAAAATTAACTTATTTTTAAGTTATATGTTTTATTTCAGATTATAAACTATACCAAAGCACAAATATTATGTGTCTATCTACATAAAAACGGAGATTGATAATACTATGTAAAAAACCTCTTCGTTTTGGTATTGACCAGTCTTCAGCAAAATACTAGTAAAAAACAACAACCTGATTTACAGCACTTTACAAACAATGCATTATGGAAAATAAAAAATATTTACTTTTTTTTCAAAAAACATTTGGCAGATTCAAAATACTGCTCTATATTTGCACCCGATTTAAGGATTGGTAGTTCAGTTGGTTAGAATACCGGCCTGTCACGCCGGGGGTCGCGGGTTCGAGTCCCGTCCAGTCCGCAAGAAGCTCACAAAATTGTGGGCTTTTTTGTTATTTATAAACTTTTATTGAAGATGATCGAGTGGCTAGAACGGAATATGATACCCTGCCCAATTCACAAATTCATGGGAATAGAATGTCCAGGCTGTGGGATGCAGAGATCAATCATCGAGTTACTTAAAGGGAATATTATTGAAAGCATATATGCTTATCCAGCATTGTTGCCAATTTTCATAATGCTAATTTATTTAATCCTACATCTAAAATTTCAATTTAAAAATGGTGCATTAATTTTGAAATATTTTTTCATCGTAAATTCAATTATAGTATCTTTGAACTATCTGTTAAAGCTTATATTTTAATTAATTATGGACAATAACGACAACTGGTTAAATCAAAATCCTTCCGAAAAAAAACAATCGGACATATCGTCAATACCAGAGATTAACACTATTCCAGATATACCTGGACAAGATCAACACAATCAAAAACATGATTTTGTTGCAAATAACAATAACAATCCAGTTAATGATTATCAACAGCAAGATTTTTCGAAGCAACAAAACACGCATAATAATTCAAATACTAGTTCAAGAACAAATGCATACTCGGGCATTCGACTACACATTCCAAATTCTGGTGGAATCCTAAGTCTAGGTATTTTGTCAATATTGAGTATATGTTGTTGCGGGGGATTTGTCGCGCCTATTTTGTCAATAATTGCTTTGGTGATGGCCTCGAGTTCAATGAAAGTTTACAATCAAAATCCAGACTATTACACGCTCACATCATTAAACAACCTAAAAGCTGGAAAAATCACTGCGATTATTGGCTTAGTTTTGGCCGGTTTCTTTTTATTGTATATTCTTTTTGTTTATACCATGGGCAACTTAAACATGAACGACATTAACGAAACTATTAACGAAAGCTGGAACGGAACAGGATATTAATGAAACTTACAGAAAGAATAGAAGTAATTTGTCGACTTGGAAATGAGTTGCAAGAGATATTAAACTCTGAGAATTCTTACAATTTTCCTAGATTTGACATTGTTTCCCAACATAACCCTTGGTTTACCAAAGATTTTGTAAAAATTTCGATTAAGACTTGGGCAGATTTGCTTCAATTTGATAATATTGAATCATGGTTAAAAAAATATCCTATCAAAAATGAAACAATAGATAAAACTCTCGGCATTATAATGGCTGGCAATATTCCAATGGTTGGAATGCACGATCTTGTTTGTGGCTTTGCATGTGGATTAAAAATGATAATAAAGCTATCATCAAAAGATTATATCTTAATGCAGTGGGTTATTGACAGGCTCAACGAACATTCAAAAGTGTTTTCATATTGTATCGAAGTTAGCGAATCGCCACTAAAAAACCTTGATGCAATTATTGCTACTGGAGGAAACAATTCTAATAGGTACTTCGAATACTATTTTGCCTCGATTCCAAATATTTTAAGAAGAAACAGAAGCTCTGTTGCTATTTTAACAGGAGATGAAACAGAAATTGAACTTGATTTGCTAGCAGATGATATTTTATTGTATTTTGGATTGGGCTGTAGAAACGTTTCAAAGATCTATGTTCCAAAATATTACGATTTCGAGAAATTCATTAAAGCTTGTGCAAAATTTAACAATCTTAGTCTATGTTTTAAATATGCTAATAATCTCGATTATCAGCTAGCTGTACTTTCGATGAACAGAACACCTTTTATTAATACAGGAAATATCTTTATGGTTGAGAATGAATCACTTAGCGCACCTGTTGCTGTTTTAAATTATGAGTTTTATCAAAACAGTGAAAAAGTTTTCAACGAACTTGAAAAAAACCACAAAGAATTACAATGTATTGTTACAAAATTCGATAATATTGCAAATAGAATCAAATTTGGGCAAACACAATATCCTAAGCTTGATAATTATGCAGACAATATTGACACAATTAAATTTTTAACCGAATTATAAAATGATTATCAAATACAGATTAATATCAGGCGAAAATGATGATTTCGTAAGAGATATAGAAATTCATGACGATTCAACTTTTATGGATTTTCATCTTGCCATACAAGCAGCGTGTGATTATGACTCAAGTCTTCTTAGCACATTTTACCTCTCTGATAAAGACTGGAATAAACTCGATGAAATTGTTTTAGACCGCATTGACATTGAGTCTCAAGCCGATGCTTTGTTAATGGAAGAAACACAACTCGATCATTTCAACCCTCTTCCAGGACAAAGGTATATCTACATTTTCGATTTTTTCTCGGTCAGAGCATTTTTCATAGAAATTGTTAATATTCGCAAATCGAGCAAAGACGATGTACATTTAGAATTCCCAATTTGTACACTATCTCACGGAAAAGCACCAAAGCAGATTTTTGTCGATGATATAAATGATAATGATTTTGACGATTTCGACAGTTTTGATGAGGACATTGATGATGACGATATAAGCTTTGACAATATTGAAAATTACGATATTTGATGCCTCCTAAAAAATATCTGGTTATACTATTTGGCCCAACAGGAGTTGGAAAAACTGACCTAAGCATCGAACTTGCAAAGCATTTTGAAGCCGAAATATTTTCTTGCGACTCTCGACAAATTTACAAAGAGCTAAATATTGGAGTTGCCAAACCAGACCCTGAACAATTAAAATCAGTTAGGCATCATTTCATTGATTACGTCTCTGTTCACGAACATTATAGTATCTACCAATACGAAGCCGATTCAATAAAAGCTCTTGATGAATATTTTAAGTCTAAAGATATTGCATTTATGGTTGGAGGCTCCGGGCTTTATATTGATGCTGTAATTAATGGTGTCGATGAGATGCCCGATCCAGATCCCGAAATCAGAAAAAATCTTAACGATTTATTTAATAGAAATGGTTTAGAAGCATTAAGATTCGAACTAAAAAAACATGATCCTGTTTATTACGAGCAAGTAGATTTAAAGAATCCACAGAGAATAATAAGAGCATTGGAGATGTTCTACTTAACAGGAAAACCTTTCTCCGAATTCAGAAAAAATCATAATGTAAAAAGAAGTTTTGACATAATAAAAATTGGCATAGATTTAGATAGGGAAAAACTTTATCATCGGATAAATCTAAGAGTTGATAATATGATTTCGGATGGATTGGTGCAAGAGGCTTATGATTTATATCATATAAAAAATCTGACAGCGCTTAAAACAATTGGTTACCGCGAACTGTTTGATTACATTGAAAAAAAATGTTCTTTGGAAGATGCAATTGAGCTAATTAAAAAAAATACCAGAAATTATGCAAAACGTCAGTTAACATGGTTTAGAAGGTATTCGGACACGAATTGGTTTAGTCCTGGACAAAAAACAGAAATTATAAATTTTTTAAACGAAAAAGTAAATAATAACAAATAAAATAAATACTATGAAAAAAATGATTTTAGCATTTATAATGCTTGCGGCAACAGGAGTTTTTTTAAGCACATCAGCAGTTGCTCAGGATGCTGCTCAATCCAACATTAAAACTTTAACTGAAGCAAATTTTAAATCAGAAATTAAAAGCGGGATACATCTTGTTGATTTTTATGCAGATTGGTGCCGCCCATGTAAGATGATGAAACCAGTTTTAGAAGAGTTTGCAGGTGAATATAAATCAAAGGTAACTGTGTCGGCTGTTAATACCGACTATAATAAAACGCTTTCGTCGCAGTACAACATCTCAGGTATTCCATGTTTAATTGTTTTTAAAGATGGTAAAGAAGTGAAAAGAATTGTTGGTTATCACGACAAAGCCCAACTACTTTCAAAAATGGCTGAATATATATACTAGCCTAAGTTTATACTCATTAGCTTTTCACACTCGATTAAAGCTTCGGGTTTTCCAAGATCTAACATAACATTATTATCGTGAACCCAGCCTCCAATAGGTTGGGTTTTTGCAATTTCGAGAAGTTCTGGAATAATAGTAAAGGCTCCCTCCTTTTGCATCAAATCAAAAATCGCATAATTAAAGACATAAATCCCGCTAAATGCCATTTCGTCATATTTAGACTTTGGTATTGCAATAATTTCCGAATTAGTTTTGTAAGATTTCCAACCACATAACTGCAGATTTTCATCAAAAAGAAGATAATTTGTACTTTTGCGATGTTTCACCGCCATTGTTACTACATTGCCTGAATTAATATGATCCGAATACAATTGATTTAAATCAATATCAGAATATATATCCACATTATGAAGAATAAAATTGTCGCCAGGATTGAAATACTTTTTAACATTTTTTAATCCGCCACCCGTGTTTAGAAGCAAATCCGATTCGTCAGAAACTTGAATTTCGATACCAAAATCATGGCTTTTAACAAATTCGATAATCTGATCGGCAAAATGATGAACATTTATAACAATGTAGTTTACACCATATTTAACAAGATTCTCAATTTGCATTTGGAGCATAGGTTTTCCAGCAACTTCTACCAAAGCTTTTGGACGATCGTTTGTAAACGGAGCTAGCCTAGTACCGAGACCAGCTGCAAAAATCATTGCTTTCATAATCATAATTTTCGGAGATAAAGATAAAAAAAATGCCCCGAAACCGAGGCATTTTAATTTTAAAATATTTAATTCTATAATAAGAAACTTAACAAAATACCTGCTGCAATTGCAGAGCCAATAACGCCAGCAACGTTAGGGCCCATAGCATGCATTAGCAAATAATTGCTTGGATCGGCTTTATGGCCAATCTCCTGCGCCACACGAGCACTATCGGGTACGGCAGAAACCCCAGCACATCCAATAATTGGATTTACAGGATTTGATTTTGGCGATAACCAGTTCATTATTTTTGCAAAGAAAACCCCAAAAGCAGTAGCTAGCACAAATGATAACGCTCCCATCGTAAAGATCATTACCGAATCGTATGTTAGGAACACATCTGCCTGAGTTGAAGCACCCACACTAACACCCAACAGAATTGTAATAGTATCAATTAGTGGATTTGCAGCAGTTTCGGCCAAACGACGAGTTACTCCACTTTCTTTTAAGATATTTCCAAGGAATAACATTCCAAGCAATGGCAAAGAAGTTGGCGAAATATACGATGTCAATAATAAACCAATTATTGGAAATAGAATTTTCTCAGTTTTGGAAACCTGACGTGGAGGCCTCATTTTAATCAGTCGTTCTTTTTTTGTGGTAAGCAGATTTACTACTGGAGGCTGAATAACTGGCACGAGTGCCATATAATAATATGCGGCGATTGCAATAGCCCCGAGTAGATTTTTCGAGAATATCGGAGCCCCAACCGCATCGAACCCAACAATATTTAATCCATTCGCAAGCTTTGAGGATAGAAATATGGCAGTTGGTCCATCAGCACCACCAATAATACCAATTGCACCAGCTTCGGCAGGATAGAATCCAACAATTAATGCAAGGATAAATGTAGCGAAAACGCCAAACTGAGCTGCTGCGCCAAGAAGCATAAGTCTCGGATTTGAAATCAATGCTGAGAAATCAGTCATTGCACCAATACCCAAGAAAATTAGAGGTGGAAACCATCCATTTACAACACCACTATAGAAGAAATTCATTACGGAACCTGGCTCATAAATCCCTAATTGCAAATTAAAGTCAACCGCCTGAAACATTGGAGTATTGCCGATAATAATTCCAATACCAATCGGAACGAGCAATAATGGTTCATAGTTAAAGCGAATGGCAAGAAATACAAAAACAAGTCCGACAAGTAGCATAATAAAGTGTCCCCATGTCGCATTTGCAAAACCAGAGAACTCCCAGAACTTTAACAAGCCATGCATAGATGAACTATGACGTGTATATTCAGACCCGTTTTCAATAATTAGCTTATCACCCTTAAGCACCCCTTTTCTCATCGGTAGTTCAACAGTGTCTTCGGTGACTATATAGCCACCCGAAGCATTACTCATATTCTTGTCGTAGTGTTGAACTAAGCTTGGAAAAAAGTAAAGGTGCACATATCCGCTGTCAATTATATATTCGCCTAAATATTCATGCTTGGCAGAGTCCATCGAGAAAGTTCCATCGTCGTGAAATACAATAGTTTTCCAACGCTCGACAGTCTCCATTTTCTTATCGCCTTTTGGCATAACCGGTGAGGGATAATAACCTCCCGATTTATTCATCCATTTACCTTTTATAAGCTCGGCTTTAATATCGGCATTTCCAGCAAACGAAACTATGGCCAAAAACAAAAAGGTAAAAAGTAGATATATTTTATTTTTCATTTCTTTTGAATTTACTCAATTTCTACTAAAACATCACTCTGCAAAACAGATTGACCTGTTTTTACCTTTATTGCGCTAACAACGCCTTCAAATTCAGAGGCTATGTTATTTTCCATCTTCATTGCTTCCATCACAAGAACTGTAGTTCCTTTAGCAACTTTGTCGCCTTCTTTCACTTTAATATCAAGAATAACACCTGGTAATGGAGATAAAACAGTCTTTAGACTTGCACCCGAGCTAGCTGGTTTTGGCTGAACAGGCTCATTTTTTACAGCTTGCGGTTTTGGCTTACGAACAACTGGAGCTGGTTTTTCCTCGCTTTTTTCAAGTTCAACAGAGTAATTTACACCATTTACCTGAATCTGAGCAATATTATCAACTATTTCATCAATAGCAACTTCGTAATCGTTACCATTAATTTTAAATTTAAAGTTTTTCATTATATTATTACTTTAATTGTTGTAAAAATTAACATTCTGAATTTTAGAATTCCACTGAGAATTTAATCTTTCGTTTAAGTTAATCGACAAAACCATTGGTTCATCATCGTGAGCATCTTCGAAATGCAGACTTAATGCCATGGCAATTGCAGCATAAACTTCATCATCAGCTTTAATTGCCTTTTCGGGCTTAATAGTAGCATTATCTACTTTTACTGATTTCTCCTTTTTCAATTTAATCCCCAAAACTTTAGGGAGCAAGTTGAATATGAAGTAAATAGTAATTAAAGCTGCAAAAACGACACCGAATCCAATTAAAAAGATTGTAATTGCATTTCCATCAACTTTAGAAAGATCAAATGTGATTGCATTTATAATATTCATCATTACAAGTTTTTATAGTGGAATATTAGTATGTTTCTTAGCTGGCATTTTTGCTTTCTTTGTTGCAAGAGAAGCCAGAGCTCGAATTATTCTAAACCTTGTATTGCGAGGTTCTATTACATCGTCAATATAACCATATTTTGCAGCCTGATAAGGATTTGCAAATTTCTCGCGATACTCGAGTTCTTTCTGAGCGATGTATTCAGCTTTTTTCTCTTCACTTTCGATAGCACTAAGTTCTTTAAAATTAAGAACTTCGATAGCTCCTGATGCTCCCATAACTGCGATTTCGGCAGTTGGCCAGGCATAGTTAAGATCACCTTTTAATTGTTTACAACTCATAACATCGTGAGCTCCGCCATAAGATTTCCTGAGAGTAATAGTTACTTTTGGCACAGTAGCTTCACCGTATGCGTACATTAGTTTTGCACCATTTGAAATAATTCCTCCATACTCTTGTGTACTACCGGGCAAGAATCCTGGAACATCAACTAAAGTAACAAGTGGAGTATTGAAATAGTCGCAGAAACGAACAAATCTTGCACCTTTACGAGAAGCTTCAATATCCAAAACACCTGCAAGGAAACTAGGCTGGTTA
>JAQVGK010000112.1 GCA_028696755.1 Bacteroidales bacterium
CTTAACAAGTCAACATTTGCTTTTGTAACATCATACTGGGTTTTGATTTGATCGTATTGCTGTTTCGAAACTCCACCATATTGTATAAGTGTGTCGAAGCGTGCCATATCTTTCTCGAGACTTGCAAGTTGTAAAACCGAGTTGTTGAGCTGAGTTGGGTCCATCTGCACAACTAACTGACCACGACCAACTCTGTCGCCAATCTCTGGAATTACTCGAATAATCCTACCAGGAGTTGAAGGCGCAAGATATACTTCTTCGTATGCGACCAAATTTGCAGGATAATCAATTTCACGAGACACTTCTTCTTCGGCAAGTGTAACTACTTTCACACTTTTTGTCTTTTCCTCACCGGCACCTTCGTTTTCGGATTTTGCCTTTGTTTCACCACCACATGAAACAGCAACAACTGCTGCCGACATTACCAAAATTGCGATTAATAAAGATTTTGTTTTCATTTTAAACTTATTTCAATAATTTATACTATTATATTTTATTCATTAACTTGTCAAGTTTTAATCTTGCCTGCAGCAATTCCATCGAAGCAGACACGTAACTATTTTGCGCCTGAAGCAAATTGCTATTTGCTTGTATTAGATCGAAACTTGATGCAACTCCTTGTGTAAACTTTAGTTCTGTCTTATCATATATCTTTTGAGCAAGCTCCATGTTTGCTTTCTGACTCTCGTACGATTCGATGGCAGAAGTTAAATTGTAGCGCAATTGCTTTTCTTGCATCAACAACTGGTCGGTTACAATCTCACGATTATTCTGCATTTGATACAATTCGAGTTTCTTTTGCTCTACTTTTGCATTTCTTAATCCAGATGAAAAAATTGGAATCGACATACTTATACTAAACAAATTCTTTGGATTCATATCAAAATCTGTTGTTACCAACTTTTCGTTATGACTGTACACACCAACGATAGAAGGAGCATAAGTCCACTTTTCCATATCAACAAGTTTCTCGGTTACCTCCAATTGCTTGTCCATCATCTGTATTGTAATATTGTCGGATGGGTTAAATTCAGATAACAACAAATCAGATACATTTACACTTTCGAGAACTTGCTCAAATGTGTCGGTAAGAACAATGCGAACATCCCCATCAATGCCAAGAATAAACTTCATTAAATTATTATTTAACTCGACATTGCGAAGTAATGAACGACGAGAGTTTTCCAGCATTGTAATCGACATCACCAATTGATCCACATCAGTTTCTTCAATCATTCCAGCTGCAAACATTGCTTTGGTTTGAGTTAGTGTCGCGTTAAGATTTTCGAGATTCGCATCTATCAACTCGAGCGATTTTTGCGTAAGTAAACCCATGTAATAGGTGCTGATTACCGATTCGCGAATGTCGAGTTCTGTTTTTTCAACATTCATATCGGCTAATATCTGAGCAACTTTAGCCATTTGAATTCCAGTAATATATTGACCGCTAAAAATCAATTGTGTAACCTGCAACTTTGCACTTGAAGAGTTTTTCATTTGTATTGTTGTAGAACCCGAACCCATCGACTGTTGCAGAAAACTTAATATTTGCAAGTCGCCTTCGTCAAGTTTTGTATAATCTATTGTTGGCGGATTATCTCCTCCTCCTCCCATTCCGAACTCAATTTCATAATTAAAAAAGTTGGTATAATCAACTGTTGCTGAAGCCTGAGGCAAGCCCTGAGCAACAGTTTGCCAAAATTTTTGCTTCGTAATGGCAACATCAGTTCTCACATTTCGCAGGCTTTTATTGTTTTCGATGGCAAAGTCCTGAGCCTGCTGCAAACTTAATTGCAAATCGCCCGACTGCTGTGCCGAAAGCGAAAACGACGCCATAACTAATCCTAATAAAATAATCCTTCTTCTCATCTTAGTAAAAAAATTAATATGTGTTTAAATATCTGTTAATCAATTCTCTTCCGTGAGGTGTTGATATCCCATAAAAATACGGTAATAATGCCGATTTAATCAATGCATCTGCACCAAACTTCTTCATTTCATCATCGTGCATCAGCTCTAAAACCCTGTGAACAAATGAATTTATTACATCTACATTCAGTTCACTTGAAATCACTCCTTCCTCAATTCCGCGCTCAAATAAGGTTTTTGTTAATCTAAAATCTTTAATCCCTCCCTTTTTGTGAAACTTCTCGAATATTGCTGGATGATATTTCTTTAAATCCTCAAAAAACAATGGATTCATCTTTCCAAACATTTCGTTATTTAACTTGCCAATCTTAAAAATCGCTTCAATAACATTTTCGCTCTCATCAACGGTTTTAGAACAAAATTCGCGATGAACATTTATCCCTTCTTCTATTGCCTGCGAAACCAAATCGTCTTTATCGGTAAAAATTTCGTAAAGTGTGCGCTTAGAAATACCTAACTCGTTGGCAATATGATCCATCGTGATACTTCGAATGCCGTATCGCGAAAACATTATTCCAGCTTCTTTTAATATTCTTAATCTTGTATACATTAAAATCGTTAATTTTTTGCAAAACTAAAAAACTTTTTTAGTTTTATTAGTTTTCTCCATTGATTTAACAAATAATTAATACAATTGTTTGTAACAGAAAAAACTTATTACGTGTCAAAAGTATCCTAACCGTAAATAATGCTAAAAGAAAAATCGGTGAACGCGATAAATCGGCGGGTGAATGACGATAGTCGACGATTTGATGGCAGCAACCAGACCTGTCAGACCAGCCAAACCAGCCAGACCTGTCAGTGTCGCGAGACCTGACAGTGTCGCTGAGGGCATGATAGTGTCGCTGAGGGCATGACAGTGTCGCTGAGGGCATGACAGTGTCGCAGCAACGGCAGCAGTGTAGCATCGGTGTAGCAGCGGTGGCAGCAGTGGATATAGCATGGTCACAGATGAAACTGCTGACTATTTACCACCGAATAAAAAACTCGGAATAAATTTTGTATTTTTGTTGCGCTTAAAACTTTTTAGATATGAAAAACAGAGCAGTAGCATTATTTATTTTGGTCTTTTTATCAAATATTGTATTTTTTAGTTTTGCGAAGGCCTCAAATCCTCAAATAAACTTAAAACTTACTCTTTCTGGCAATGTAAAAAGCAAAATAAGCATTTACTCAATTGCCGAAGGCAAAAACAACTTAGTTAAAGATTACGCTCAGGTTGTTCCTGGACAAACAATTGAGACCGAAATTCCAGCAGCATTTCTTCCTGGCGAATTTATTCTACTATTCGAATATTCAGACAAACCTGGGGTAACAAAGCCAGTAACTGCCGAGAAAATGCTAATCATAAATAAGCAAAACATCGAATTTACAGCAAATCCTAAATTTATAAATAATCCCGACAGCTCATTTTTCTCGAAGGGAGAATTAGAAAATACAGTTTTAGCAGAGTTTGCCCAAACCACGATGAAAAACATGGAAATGCTTGATGTTCTTCAAAGTTTTCTTTTGAAATATGACGACCAGCAATCGGAACTTTATCGTTCGGCAATAAAGGAATTCGACACAAGATGCTCTGCGCATAATAAGTGGATAGACGATATGCTAAAAAAACATAAGGATTTGTTTTGCTCAAACATGTTTTACTTTTACTATGTACCTTCGGTTGACTGGAGTGGCGACGAAAAAGCGAGACAACTTAGCTTGATTGAGAACTACTTTACAGGAATGGACTTTGCCAACAAAAACATACTGCGACTTTCGTACTTAAAATCATGGATGGACAATTACGTTAATAAATACGTGGAATTGGCAACAAGTAACGAGATGATAACCGAATTATTTGTAACAGCTGGTAAAACAGCGATTGAAAAGTCGAAAAATGGGGCTCCCGAATTTTATGGCTGGATGGTTGATTATTTCTTTAACGGATACGAAAGCATGAACATTCAAGCTGGAATAACTATGCTCGAGCCTTACATTAAAGATCCAAACTGCATGACATACAAACGTAGAGAAATCGAAAAGCGAGTAACAGGAATTCAAAGTTTAACCCCTGGCTCGAAGGCTCCCGATTTCGTATTTACCGACGCAAAAGGAAAAATCCAAAGCTTTGTTGATTACAAAACATCGGCAAAGTACAAGCTAGTTGTTTTCTGGTCGGCCGATTGCGAACATTGCGAAGCATTTATTAATGAATTTTACAAATGGCATCAGTCGAACAGCACAAAAATGGATGTTTTTGCCCTTAGCCTAGACGAATCCGACACCGAAATTCCAAAATGGGAAGTCCGCCACAAACAACTCGTAGGCTGGAACCACATTCTTACCCAAGGCGGAATAAACAGCAAAGAAGCCGAAGCATATTTTATTCTTTCAACTCCAACAATATTCTTGGTTGATTCAAAAACAAATGAGATTATTAGTTCGCCAGCTAGTTTTAATGAGTTGATGGAGGTGGTTAAATAGAGGGAAAAACAGAAGGGCACAGATTATAAAAATCTGCGACAACGGGGTTTCTATTAAACCAACATTAAATATGCGTATGTTTCACGGGACGCCCACGCAGGGACGTCCCTTCGTGGGCGTCCCGTGAAACAATTACGACCAAATCGAATTCAAATGGATTTTCATTCAAACATCAAATATCCACCCCCTCATCCCCCACCATCCAAAAAAACATATTATTTGAACTCACACAAAATTTTATATTTTTGCATTTTAAAACATTAAATAATGAAAAGGATCAAGATTGCAGATTTGCTTCGCAGCGAAACTTTTGGAACCGAGGTGCTAGTTAAAGCATGGGTACGTACAAAACGTGTTAGTAAAAACGTATGTTTTTTGGCTCTTAACGATGGCTCTACAATAAATAACCTGCAGGTTGTAATTGATGTAACACCCGAGATGGACGAATTGCTGGCAAAAATTCATACTGGCGCATCTGTTTCTGTTATCGGAAATACTGTAGAATCGATGGGTAGCGGTCAAAAAGTAGAGCTAGCTTGTACAAATCTCGAAATTCTTGGACAAGCAAATCCAGATGAGTATCCTCTGCAACCAAAACGACATAGCCTCGAATTTTTGCGAGAAATTGCACACTTGCGTTTCCGCACCAACACATTTTCGGCAGTATTTCGCATTCGCCACGCAATGACATTTGCAATTCACAAATTCTTTAATGACAAAGGATTTTGCAACATTCATACTCCAATTGTTACAGCTTCGGATGCCGAAGGTGCTGGCGAAATGTTTCAGGTAACGACTTTGGATTTAAACAACATCCCACGAAACGAAGAAGGTAAAATTGATTTTACTGGCGACTTTTTCGGTAAAGCCACAAACCTTACCGTTTCGGGTCAGCTCGAAGCCGAACTTGCAGCTCTTGCACTTTCAGAAGTCTATACCTTTGGCCCAACATTTCGTGCCGAGAATTCAAACACCGCACGCCACCTTGCCGAGTTTTGGATGATAGAACCCGAGATGGCCTTCTACGACATTAACGACGATATGGATCTTGCCGAGGAAATGTTGCAGTACCTTGTTCGCTATGCTCTCGATAATTGCCGTGAAGATTTAGAATTCCTGCACAAACGCCGCGATGAAGAACAAAAGCAAAAACCACAAAACGAACGCGATGAAATGGGATTAATCGATCGTCTAGAATTCGTTGTAAACAATAAATTTGTACGTCTGACTTATACCGAAGCAATTGATATTTTAAAGAATTCAAACGCAAATAAAAAAGGTCAGTTTGCTTACCCTGTAAATGCTTGGGGAACAGATTTGCAAAGCGAACACGAACGTTATCTTGTTGAAAAACATTTTAAGAAACCAGTAATCCTAACCAACTATCCAAAAGAGATAAAAGCTTTTTACATGAAGCAAAACGACGATGGCACAACCGTTCGCGCTATGGATGTGCTTTTCCCACAAATTGGTGAGATTATCGGTGGTTCGCAAAGAGAAGAGGTTTACGAAAAACTTTTGACCAGAATGCAGGAAATGCATATCCCCGAAAAAGAAATGTGGTGGTATCTCGAAACTCGTAAGTTTGGAACAGTTCCTCACAGCGGTTTCGGACTAGGTTTCGAAAGACTAATGTTGTTTGTTACCGGAATGGGAAATATTCGCGATGTGATTCCATTTCCACGAACTCCTAAAAATGCAGAATTTTAAAAATTCTTTGATTTAAAAAATATTTTGTATTTTTGGAAATATGCCAAATAAGTTATGTTAAAACAGAATTTACAGCAGAAATTACTTCAGAAGCTCTCGCCTCAGCAGATACAAATGATCAAGCTGCTCGAGCTTCCTACTATGCAATTGGAGCAACGAATTAAAAAGGAACTGGAAGAAAATCCAGCGCTCGACGAATATGGCGAAGACGAAGATGATGATTATGTAAACGATAATTCTGACGATAACGACGATAACAATGATAGCGATGATGATGAATTCTCATTAGAGGATTATCTTAACGATGATGATGAAATTCCATCATATAAGCTAAATGCAAACAATACATCGCGCGACGACGAACACAAAGAAATTCCATACTCTGCAGCAAAATCTTTTCACGAACATCTTACCGAACAGCTTGTAATGAAAGATGTGACCGAACGTGAAAAACTTCTCGCTGTTTTCCTTATTGGCAACATTGACGACGATGGTTACCTACGCCGCGAGATTGAAGCAATAGTTGATGATATTGCTTTTTCACAAAACATAAGCGTTAGCGATGAAGAATTGCAGAATGTCCTTGAAATTATTCAGGATCTTGACCCTGCTGGTGTTGGTGCACAAAGCTTGCAGGAATGTTTGGTTTTGCAACTTCAACGCAAAGAAAATCAAACCGAGGCTGTGCGTTTAGCTGTAAAAATTCTGATGGAGTGTTTTGATGAATTTACAAAGAAACATTATCCAAAAATCATGTCCAAATGCGGAATCGACGAAGCAACATTAAAATCGGCAGTTGATGTTATTTTGAAATTAAATCCTAAACCAGGATCTTCATTTGGCGAGCCACAAACTCGATCTATTCAGGCAATTATACCAGATTTTATACTAGACACATCAGATAGCAAGATTGACATATCGCTCAATTCAAGAAATGCTCCCGATTTACGAATAAGCAAAAGTTTTGCTCAAATGCTCGAGGAATATTCATCAAATAAGAATGGTGGTCGTAGCGATAAAGATGCAGTTATTTTTATTAAGCAAAAACTTGACTCGGCTAAGTGGTTTATTGACGCAATTGTTCAACGTCAGAACACTCTCTTATTTACAATGAATGCAATTGCCGATTTTCAGAAAGAGTTTTTCTTAACTGGCGACGAAACCAATCTAAAACCGATGATTTTGAAAGATATTGCCGAAATTACCGGATTAGATATTTCTACAATTTCACGCGTTGCTAACTCAAAATATGTTGCTACTCCTTATGGCAATTATTCACTTAAATATTTCTTCAGCGAAGGAATGCAAACCGAGTCGGGCGAAGAGGTTTCTACCCGCGAGATTAAGCAGATTTTAAAAGATTGTATTGGTGCCGAAAGTAAGTCTAAACCTTTAACCGACGATAAGCTTGCCGAAATTTTAAAATCAAAAGGTTATCAAATCGCACGACGTACCGTTGCCAAGTATCGCGAACAACTCGATATTCCTGTGGCAAGACTAAGAAAGGAACTTTAATGCAGAAACAAATAATTTATCACCGAATTGCCAAAGCTATTAGCTATATCTTTCATCCATTATTGATGTCGAGTTTTGCTGTTTTAGTAATTTTTAACTCTGGTCACTATCTTAGCGTAACAAATCCTGGAATCAGAACAACAATTTATTCGATTTATTTCATTCTCACATTTATACTTCCAGCTCTTTTTATTCCCGTTTTATATTTCTTTGGAATGATTTCGAGTTTGGAAATTGATAAAAGAAGAGAAAGACTTTTACCCTTGCTTACGGTGGCAATAATGTACGCACTCGGCTGGTATTTTATGAGTAGAATTTCGATGCCACCGATTTTACTGCACCTTATTCTGTCTGCATTAATAACTGTTGTTGCAGCTGCAATTGTTACAATTTTCTGGAAAATCTCTCTGCACACTACTGGCACAGGTGCTCTACTTGGTTTCGTATTCTACCTTGCCAACATTAAAGATTTACCTGTTCTACTGATTGGTTTTTTGGTAATCCTAGCCTGCGGATTGGTTGGAACGGCTCGTCTATATTTAAAAAGGCATAACCCAGCCCAGATTTATCTCGGATACTTTTTAGGTTTTGTCTGCGTTTATATTGCTATGATTATATTGTAATTTATGGAATGGTTTGGCTATTTTCTGCTCATTATTCTTGGACTTTATCTGTTTGCACATTTGTTTTTCAGATACATCCTGCCATGGCTAATCAAACGATTTGTAAAAAAAATGGCAAAAAGAATGAATGTTGTTTACGAGGACACACAAAAGCAGTATTCAAAAAAACAAGGTGAAATAAATATTGACTATATCCCACCGCAAAAAGAAGAAGAATCTGTTTCCGACAAAGGCGATTATGTTGATTATGAAGAGATAAAATGATAAAATTCGTTAAAAATATTTTGTTTAAAATCTTCGGATTAAAAACTTATCTAAGAATTGTTTCTAAGGTCTATATCTGTATGATAAAAGCTGGTATGGGAAAAACTAAATATCCCGAGCTATTTTATCTTAAGGAAATAATCAAACCTGGATTTACTTGTATCGACATTGGTGCGAATATGGGCTACTACTCAGTTTTTATGTCGAAATTTGCTGGAAGTACTGGCAGAGTTTATGCGGTGGAACCCGTTCCGCTTTTTGCCGAAATCTGGAAAAAAAACACTTCATCATCAAAAAACAAAAACCTTACTTTATTTAACTGTGCACTTGGCGAATCGGAAGGCGATGTAGAAATGGGTATGCCGGTTATTAATGGCGAGGTTCATCACGGAATGACAAAGGTACTAAGTGATGAGAATTCATCTTTTAATGAGAAGTTTTCTGTTAGCATGAAAAACCCCGACCAACTTTTTGAAGAGATTAAGAATATTGAT
>JAQVGK010000113.1 GCA_028696755.1 Bacteroidales bacterium
GGAACAGCCAACGAAAGTTCTGTTTTTAATCCTGGCGAATATACTGTTACACTTACCGTTACAGATAATAATGGCTGTACGGCTAGTCAAACTGTCGAAGTAACTGTTGGAGAATTATTAACATCGCCGACTGGTGTTTTTGATAATGATGATGATCATACACCATTACCTGACCATTTCTTGTGCGCACAGGATACTATTTCATTTTGGTTACCTGATTGGGAAAATGAGGATTATGAATATACTTGGTGGGTTGATTCAACAAGTAATCAGGATCCAAGTCAAGAATATACCGATCATGCTTACGATCAAGATACTGGATTTGTTTATTTACATTTAATAACTGATAATAATGGTTGTATTGATACAACTCTCAAGGAAACTTTTTACATCAGTGGCCCTATAATCAACAGTATTTCGAATGAATACGATTGCTTATCACCTCGCGATTATCAGTTTGAGCTTAATGCATTGCTTGCCGAATACTGGGACTGGGCAGTTTATTATTATCCAGATCCAGATACTCAGACTTTTATTGAAAATGTAAATAATTCAACGGATGAAATATTTCCATATACTTTTCCACCAACACCCGATTCGTTTTGGGTTAGGGTAACAGCTTACAATGATACTACTGGTTGTGTTTTTGTTGATTCAGTTCAAATAACCATCACAGCACCAAGTGCCGATTTTAACTTTGCTAACTACGATAATTGTGCAAATGTTGAGATTGAATTTAATGGTAGTGGCTCTCAAAACGTTGGAGAATATTATTGGGATTTTGGTGATGGCGTTGAAACGGGATGGGTAAGTACTTCTATTGTTAATCATACTTTTACTACTGTTGGAGTATTTGATGTGTGGCTAAAAGTTAGAAATAGCAATGGTTGTCTCGATTCTGTTATGCATTCAATACATATTATTGGTCCCGAAATTCATGTTGATATTAGCGATTCTTATGGTTGCAATAGCCTAGAAGTAACTTTTACTGATAATTCTATTGCTGATGAAGCAATTGTAAGTCCACACTGGGATTTTGGTGATGGTGATAATCAATCTGGATCAACAGTGACACATCTATATGATGAGCCAGGTGTGTATTCGGTTACAATTTATTTAATGACTCAACCATCTGGATGTCCTGGTGAAATGACATTTACAGATACAATTACAGTTGCACAGGTTTCGGCTGCATTTACAACGCCCGATTTAGCAGCTTGTATTGATGATGATATTGTTTTTAGCTCAGTTGAAACAAATACAGCATATACTTACACATGGAACTTTGGTGATGGTAGTGCTGATGTAGTTGGACATCAAACTGTAATAAGTCATTCTTACGATGCTGGTGGGCGTTATGATGTGTATCTCGAAGTTGATAATGGATTGGGTTGTGTAAGCGAGCTTTTACTCGAAAATTATATTACTATCGAAGCCCCAACTGCTGATTTTAGTCTTGGAAGTAACTATCTTTCATGCTATCCTGCTCCTGCAGTTATTACAGTTAACAATTCAGTCATTCCTGCGGAAACAGTTTTGTCATATTCATGGGTATTTGGTTCGGGCGAACCTATTTTACTTGAGGAACCTGCATATTTATTTACTATGCCTGGAACTTTTGATATTGTATTAACTATAACCACACCTGCTGGTTGTACCAGTACTCATACCGAATCAATTACTGTTGATGGACCTTATGCCGAAGCAACAATTAGTGATACTACTGCTTGTGTCGGTCAGGAAATAGACTTCGCTTTAACAAATATGATTGAAGTTGAAGATTTTCAATGGGTTGTTGGTGGTGGTGACTCTTATGATGTTGAATCCTTTACACATTCATATGATTTGGTTCCGCCAGAAGGATATTTTCCAGTTAACCTTTTGCTTTGGTCAGGAGGATGCGAAGTTTCATTTGTTTACAATGTTTACATTTTTGACGTTACTGCTGGTATTGTAATCACCGACACGGCAAGTAATGTGATTGTTGGGGGCTTATGTTCGCCTTTTGAAGGAATTTTAACCAGTAACTCATCCAATGATGATTATCGCGACTGGTTTATTAATGGTTCTCCTGTTGGTAGTGGAGGCAGTAGCGAGTCTTATATATTCGAAAACAATGGAGCAACTGACCAAACTGTTACTATTAGTCTTGCAATTGAAGATGTTAACACGTGTGTCGATACTGCAACAATAACTATTGATGTTTATGCTCTTCCGCAAGTTACAATATCTTCGGATACAACAATTTGTAAAGGTGATGCAATTTCGATTTATGCAGATGGTGGTGTGATCTATCAGTGGAGTCCTAATGAGGCAATTTCTGAAACTAATGTTCAGTCTCCAACAGTTAATCCAGAAAATGACATCACTTATTTTGTCGACGTTTATAATGCAAGAAATTGTATGAGCTCCGACTCAGTTCACATTATCGTTCAGCAGGATTTTGACGTTACTGTTACACCTGCAATTGACTCAATTATAATTGGCGATACCGTTTATTCTGTTCTGGTTGCTACCCAGGAAAATCTTACTTATAGCTGGAGTCCGACTGATTTTGCATCGTGCGTGGACTGCCCGATGCCATATTTTATTCCTGAGGAGTCAACTAGATATACTGTTACTGTAGAAGATAGCTCAAAATGTTTTAGATATTCGTTTTATATCGACATTGTTGTAAGGGAAGAATACACTCTCGACGTACCAGGAGCATTTACACCGCTTTCAGCAAACGGAAATAGCGTTGTGTATGCTGATGGATTTGGAATTAGGAAATTGCTGCAGTTCCGCATCTACAATCGTTGGGGCGAAGAAGTCTTCTATACCGATGATATTACTAAAGGATGGAACGGATACTACAACGGTCAACTCCAAAATATTGACACGTACAGCTATTATGTCGAAGCCGAAATGTTCGACGGAACTACTCAGTCGAAAAAAGGACATATTATGTTGATTAGGTAGAAGAAGTGCCTAAAGTACTTGGAGTGCCTAAAGTGCCTAGAGTTGTTGGGCTGCGGGCATAATCTATCTTATTTTCTTAAATTTAAAGTTTAATTAATCAAAATAATTCCAATTAAGTACTTTAGGCACTCTAGGCATTTTTCAACGTTTCCATAACCGCTTGGGCGGATGATGGAAAGTTTAAAAGGATTGTGCAGAGCATTAGACTTTGCATTGCCGTTTAGCATTCTTTAGGTCTATTGACATTGCTTTGAAGGCAATGTAAACGTCGGTGATAAATTTACTAAAGTGCCTAGAGTATTTGGGCTGCGGGCATAATCTTCCTATTTCCTTAAACTTAATTAATCAAAATAATTCCAATTAAGTACTTTAGGCACTCTAGGCATTTTAGGCACTCTAGGCACTTTAGGCACTCTAGGCACTTTTCAACGTTTCCATAACCGCTTGGGCGGATGATGGAAAGTTAAAAAGGATTGTGCAGAGCATTAGACTTTGCATTGCCGTTTAGCATTCTTTAGTTCTATTGTCAAAGCTTTGAAGGCAATGTAAACGTCGGTTAAAAAATTATACCAATTGTAATTATTAAACAGTCCAATATGTCTTAATCCCACAATTATTTCTAGAAAGATAATATTTTGAGAATCAGCAATGTGTTTTTGGGATTAGAAAAACTAACGGGCAAAAATTTAGCGAATTAAACGTTAATTTTTCTTCGAAGCGTCGCGGGAGGGCCATGAAGAAACGCCGGGCCAGCTCCGGCCTTGTGAATTTTGAAACAAATAGAACTGTTGCAAAGAGGTTTATCCAGCTTTGCTTACAGTTCTTTTGTTTCAAAAGAGCGGGGGGAAGGATCGTTTACCTTCGGTGAGCTCGCCATTCGGCTTCGGTTCTTCTTGATTTCTTTGTAACTTTCTTGATCAAGCAAGAAAGTTTGAATAATAAATTATAAATAAAGTTTCCTAAGGTATTAAAATTTTGCATTACTAAATGGCATGGTATTGAACTATTACTTATTTACAATTGGTATTACTAAAGAGCCTAGAGTTGTTAGACTGCTGGCATAATCTTCCTATTTCCTTAAACTTAATTAATCAAAATAATTCCAATTAAGTACTCTAGGCACTTATAAAATCATTTTCTCACAATTACTTCATCTCTCATCTACTCTTTTTTCGTACATTTGCAAAAAACAACAAAATGATAGTAGTCACTGGTGCAGCGGGTTTTATTGGCAGTAATATGGCTTCTGAGCTTCTCAAAGCTGGTTACAAGGACCTTATTTTGGTTGATGATTTTTCGAAATCTGAGAAGAAACTAAATTTTTCAGATTTGAATGTAACTGCTCTGATTGATCGTGATAAATTTCCTACTTGGCTAGATATGAATCACAAAATGGTTCAGTTTGTCTTTCATATTGGAGCTCGAACAAACACTGCAGAATTCGATTATGAGGTTTTAAAAAGCTTAAATCTCGAATATACAAAAGTTATCTGGCGTAAATGCTGCGAATATGGTTTACCTATGATTTATGCATCTTCTGCAGCAACTTATGGAAGTGGCGAAAATGGTTTTCGTGACGAAACCAATCCCGAAATTCTTTCTCCGTTAAATCCTTATGGCGTATCCAAAAACGAATTCGATAAGTGGGCTTTAAAGCAAGAAAAGACGCCTTATTTTTGGGCAGGATTAAAATTCTTTAATGTTTACGGACCTAACGAATATCACAAGGGCAGAATGGCTTCGGTGATTTTTCATGCTTATAATCAAATTAAAGAAACTGGAAAATTAAAGCTTTTCCGTTCACACCGTCCCGATTTTACTGATGGCGGACAACTTCGCGATTTTATCTATGTTAAAGATGTTTGCTCCGTTATGATGTTCTTTATGGAAAATCGTAAGCATAGTGGAATCTATAATTTGGGGACTGGGACAGCACGTACTTTTAAAGATTTAGGTTTGTCAACATTTAAAGCAATGGAATTTGAAGCAAATATAGAATTTGTTGATACTCCAGAGGATATTCGCGAAAAGTACCAATATTTTACTCAGGCTGAGATGAGCAAACTTAAAGCAGCTGGCTATAATAACGAGTTTTACTCTCTCGAAGATGGAGTTGCTGATTATGTGAAAAATTTTCTAATCCCGGGCAAATACAATTAGTTATGACAAGTAAAAAGAAATTCACCGGCGAAGTTGAAGAAAGCAAGGCTGCTAACTCTGCACTTGTTGTAAACGAAGGTGTAGAGCAACCACCTCAAGTCAATCCTGCAATTTCGAAACTGCGTCGGGTTAAAAAGATTCTGTCGGTTTCTGATTATGTAGACGGCATTAAATCTGGAAATGTAAATCTACTTGGTCAGGCTATAACTTTAATAGAAAGCAAGTTGCCTGCTCATCAAGAAATGGCGCAGATGATTATTGAGAAATGCTTGCCTTACGCTGGAAAATCTGTACGAATCGGGATAACCGGTGTGCCTGGTGTTGGTAAAAGCACTTTTATCGAAGCACTGGGAATGGAAATCGTTAATTCTGGACATAAATTGGCTGTTTTAGCTGTTGATCCAAGTAGCGAACGTAGCGGAGGAAGTATTTTAGGCGACAAAACTAGGATGGAAGATCTTTCGGTGCATAAAAACGCTTTTATTAGGCCGTCTCCATCTGCAGGTTCGCTTGGTGGTGTGGCACGCAAAACCCGCGAGACAATCGTTTTGTGCGAAGCTGCGGGGTATGATACGATTTTTATAGAGACTGTGGGCGTCGGTCAATCCGAAACTGCGGTGCATAGCATGGTCGATTTTTTCCTTCTTCTTATGCTCTCGGGAGCAGGCGACGAGTTGCAAGGAATAAAACGCGGAATTATGGAAATGGCTGATGCTATTGCAATAACTAAGGCTGATGGAAATAATATCGAAAAAGCTGGTCTGGCCAAAGTTCAATATCAAAACGCACTGCATTTATTCCCACCGACAGGTTCGGGTTGGGAACCAAAAGTTGTGACCTGTTCGGCTGTTACAAAAACTGGAATTGACGACGTGTGGTCAATAATTAAAGAATATTCAGATGTTACAAGTACAAATGGATTTTTCGCATCTAATCGACTTCATCAATCAAAATATTGGCTTTACGAATCTGTAAATTCTGCCCTAAAAGAGAGGTTTTACGATAATGATACCGTGAAATCTGAGCTAAAGAAACTCGAAGCCGATATAGCTGCAGATAAAATAAGCAGTTTTGTTGCTGCCGCTAAACTTTTAGATTTATACTTTGATAAGAAATGATTGGTCAGGCAATAGTATACGAAACTCTTTCCAAACTTAATATTGAATTTCAATATTTTGAATCGCCTAGAGATTTTTCTACTGAGGATGATGGGGAATTCTGGAATAGGATAGGAGCGACACGCTGTAAAAATCTATTCATGCGAAACCACAAAGGTGATCGACATTTTCTTTTGATCTCGGATTATTACAGAAATATAGACATCAGAGTTTTAGAACAGCGCTTTAAAAAAGGGAAAATCTCTTTTGCATCACAAGAAAGGATCGATAAACACATTAAAGGCACAATTGGTGCTATTTCGGTTTTTAGCTTACTAAATAACTCTGAAAATAATGTTGAAGTATTTATTGACGAAAGTCTTAAATCAAAGCACAAACTTACATTTTTACCAAATGAACTAAATGCCCTAATAGCAATTCCTTTTAATGATTTTATTAGAATCCTTGATTACTCGGGTAATACTTATGAGTTTACGAATCTTTCGGGAGAATAATTACAAAACCTTGCAAAATAAAAAAGCCATCCCGAGAGATGGCTTTTAAAAATTTAAGTATAGTTATTATTGTTCCGAATAAACTTCGAAACTAATGTTAACTTTAATGCTTTTGTAGATTTTTACAGTAGCTTCGTAATTACCAACTTCCTTAATTGCATCACCTTTAATGCTGATGTTTTTACGGTCGATTGCATAACCAGCTTTTTCTAAAGCTTCGGCAATCATAATAGTATTTACAGAACCAAAGATTTTACCTGTTGAGCTAGTTTTAGCAGCAATTTTAAGGTTCATGCCTTCCATTTTGCTTACCATAGCTTCGGCTTCGTTGCGCAGTTTGGTTTCTTTGTGTGCTTTCTGCTTCATGTTTTCTGCATGAATCTTTTTTGCAGATACGGTAGCCATCATTGCAAATCCCTGAGGAATAAGGTAATTTCTGGCGTATCCCGGTTTTACATTCACGATATCGTCTTTGTGTCCGAGATTTTCAACGTCTTGTTTTAATATAATTTCCATTTCTTTTCCTCCTAATTTTTATTTCATCATATCTGTTACGTAAGGCAATAATGCTAAGTGGCGTGCTCTTTTAACAGCCTGAGCGACTTTACGATGGTATTTTAATGATGTACCGGTTATACGACGTGGTAAAATTTTTCCCTGTTCGTTCAAAAATCTTTTTAAGAAAGATGCATCTTTGTAATCAACATATTTGATGCGGTTTTTGAGGAAACGGCAGTATTTTTTCTTTTTTACTTCTACTGCTAGAGGAGTAAGATATCTGATCTCTGAATTATTCTGTGCCATAATTATGCCTCCTTCTGATTTTGTTCACTTTTCATTTTTCTTTTTTTCTCACTGTAAGCAACCGAATGCTTGTCCATTTTAAAGGTCAGGAAGCGCATAATTCTTTCATCACGTCTGAACTCGGTTTCGAGTTTGTTAATGAAAGGACCTTCTGATTTGAATTCAAACAAGTGATAAAAACCTGTCGATTTTTTCTGTATTGGGTAAGCAAGCTTTTTTAAGCCCCAATCTTCTTCATGAACGATCTCCGCCTTGTTGTCGGTGATGATCTTTCTGAATTTTTCAACCGCTTCCTTCATCTGTGCTTCAGACAAAACGGGAGTTGCAATGAAAACGGTTTCATACTGATTAACCATACTTTAATAATTTTAATTAATAATTACTTAAAAATTTCGAGCTGCAAAAGTACTACTTTATTTTGAATTCAAAAATTTTATTTTACTTTTATTTAGGGCAAATGAAAATAAAATTTTCTGTAAATATTTAGGTACCAATTTAATTATCGTTTAATTTTTTGTATGGAGCTTGGCGCATGGAGCATGGAGTGATTTGTGCCGAGAGAAAAAACTCTGCTTATTATAAAATTTAGCACAATGTTTTTATTAACACAAATGTTATTCTCTCTACAATTTAAGCCCCATGCCCCATGCGCCATGCAGTTTTTAATTCATAGCCTCTTTACTATATTGTTCCTACATCCAGCTAAATACATACAATTTTCTTTAGTTCGCATCTGCCACAAAAACACAACAAACATTGGTTCATATCAATGATTACTTATTGCCTAATTCTAAGTATAATGAGTCGTGAGTAAATAATTTTATTGATAGTCACAACCCTTCGTTTTATGGCATAATGCGAAGATGACAGCACTTTGAACCCAAAACGCAAAGTGAACTTGTCGCTCACTTACTTCGGTGGTTCGGCGAGCTCACCAACCTCAGCTCAGCACAAGTCGTTCGCGTCAAAAAAGTGACGAGTAACGACGCAGTCGTTGCGAGTAAGCACCCCAAGTTTTGTGGCATAATGCGAAGATGACAGGTCGAACCGCCCAAAATGCATAGTGAACTTGTCGTTCGCTTACTTCGGCTCCGCTCAGCACAAGTTGCTCACTCCAAGTTTTTTTGAACGCGAATTCACGAATTATGCTGACGCCTATTTCCTAGTAAGGCGCCAGCTAATTCGTGAATTCGCGTTCAAATTTGGCGTGCGCCAGTAAACATTTTTTAGTTATTCTAACTTTTCGAGTACGTCTTATTTGTTTATTCTCAAATTTCACAAACATCTGTCAGTCAGCTAGTTACGCAAATCTGTCATTGGTAGTCCCCACCCAAAAACTTTTAGGCATAATGCGAAGATGACAGGCGCAAATCCGCTATCTTTGTGGTATAATCTACACAGTTTGACCGTTCGTACGATTAGTGCATTTACCTGTT
>JAQVGK010000114.1 GCA_028696755.1 Bacteroidales bacterium
AATATCAGGTAACATTTTCAGCACCCGGTTACAAATCAAAAACCATTGATGTTTTAATAAATGATTATCAGGTGACAATCTTGGATGTCGAACTTGCAAATTTGGAATATGTTGAACCGACAGCAAATTTTGAAACTGAGATTCAATCAACAGAGTGCAATCCTGCTATAGCATTTATAAATACTTCGGAGGCTTCTACTGGAACAGATTTTCTTTGGGAATTTGGAGATGGCTCAACATCAGATGAGTTTGAACCAATTCATTCCTATGCTCAAAACGGAACATACACAGTAAAATTATATGCCACAAATACGTTTGGAACAGATTCACTAATCAAAGAAGAATATATCAACATCAATCTTACTCCGTTAACAAATATTCCTTCTTATGCAGTTTGTGCGGCTTCGGGTGTTGTAAATGCAGATCTTGGTTTAAGTGGAACTTTCAATTGGTACTCTGATGCTTTTGACGAAACACCGTTTCACACAGGTACAACATATACAACTCCAGAGCTGAGCGAAAATACCACATATTACATTCAACAGATGTTCCAAGGTTCTGAGTTCAACGGTGGTGAAACAGACAATTCGGAGGGTGGTAGTTATGTAACTAATACAACAGATAATTATTTAATTTTTAATTGCACTCAGGAATGCACCTTACAAACCGTAAAAGTTTATGCAGATGGAGCAGGAACTAGAACTATATATTTAAAATCTTCTATGGGACAAATTCTCGAATCATCCGACATTTATATTGAAGATGGTATGCAGATTATCGAGTTAAACTTCGGCATTCCTGTTGGAACAAATATGCGTCTAGGTTGCTCCCCAACTGCAAATCTATTTAGAGGATCGGTTGGAATTTTCGACAACTTTGATTTTCCATATTCTATTGGTGGGGTTATTGAGCTGGTAAGAAGCAACGAAGTTTGGTGGGGCGATGGCACAAAATATTATGCCTATTTTTACGACTGGAACATTAAACTTCCTGATTGCTACTCGGAGCGCACGCCGCTTAATATTTATGTGAACGAAGAAGCCGTAGCGGGATTTAGTTATTTAGCAAATAATAACACTGTTGCATTTACCAACACCTCGACTGGAGCAGACTCATATCAATGGGAATTTGGCGATGGAACTTTTTCAGTCGAAACAAATCCAGTCCACGAATACTCTTTACCTGGTGAGTACTCGGTTAAACTTTCAGCAGAATCGGATTGCGGAGCCGATGAGTATACGGCAACTGTAATTGTAAGCACGGGAATTGACCAAAATCAAGTTAATTTATGTTCAATTTTCCCAAATCCTGCAAACAGTTTTATTAAAATCCAGTCGCAAAAACCAATTTCCGAAATTGCTATTTATGATTTGAGCGGTAAGCAAATCCTAAAAATTGATGACCTTTATAAATTAAATTCAGAAATAAATATTTCCGACCTTCACCAAGGAGTATATTTTATAAAATTAATATCATCAGATAAAGACATTACAGTTACCAAACTTACTAAGTTTTAATTTTTATTACTATGAGAAAATTTACAGCGGTTTTATTGTTCGTTATTATTTCGGGTTTTGGCTTCGCGCAATTTGTAAGCCCAGAAATGGAATTTGCGCAAAATAAGTTGAACGAAAGAGGGGAATTTTATTTTACATTTACATGCTCCAATAAAGAGTTGTTATTAGATCTGTCAGAAATAATTTCTATAGACAATGTTAAGAAAAGCACTGTATATGCCTATGCTAATAGTGATGAGTTTGCACAGTTTTTAAATTACAATTTAGATTTCACCCCCGTCTATAATTATTACGACCAACCCAAAGCCCTAACAATGGCCACAACGGTTGCTCAAATGGCTTCATGGGATCGTTACCCAACACATGCTGTTTATTTACAGATGTTAAATAATTTTGTCGCCAATTATCCAACCTTGTGTCGGCTAGAAACAATAGGTACTTCAATAAATGGTTGGCCAATAATGTGTTTAGTGATTTCAGATAATGTGTCAACAGATGAGGATGAACCAGAATTTTGGTGGTCAAGCTCTATGCATGGAGATGAGACTACAGGAATAATTATGAGTTTGAGATATGCCGATTATCTTCTTAGTAATTATGGTTCAATTTCACAGGTTACCAATATTGTAAATAATATTGAAATTTACATCAATCCAATGTCAAATCCTGACGGAACATTTTATTTGTCGTCAACTGGAACATCAATAAGTTCTGCAAGAAGAAACAATGCTAACAATGTTGATTTAAACAGAAATTTTCCAAGAATGGATGGTGGTACTGTGAGCAATCAAAACGAGATTCAACTTATGATGGATTATGCATCTGCTCATGACTTTGTAATGTCTGTTAATTTTCATGGAGGTGCAGAAGTGGCAAACTATCCCTGGGACACCTATACATCTTCGGAAAAAATGACGGCTGATGACACATGGTGGCAACTCGTAAGTCATGTGTATGCAGATAACGTAATATCCGTTAGCGGAGGCGCTTCATTTACAGACACATATTCTGATGGTGTTACTGAAGGAGGTGATTGGTACGTAATAACTGGAAGTAGACAGGATTACATGAATTATTTTCAAGGAATTCGAGAAATAACTATGGAAATATCGACTGACAAAAATGTTGAAGCTGAAAACCTTAATACCTATTGGAATTATAATCGTCAAGCAATGCTTAATTATACTGAACAGGTATTGTATGGATTTAGAGGCATTGTAACTGATGCTTGTACAGGTTCTGCTTTGTCGGATGTAACGGTTGAAATTTCTGGGCATGATGTTGATAATTCTGAAGTATATACATCAGCTCCGGTCGGCAATTACCATAGACCCATTTATGCTGGCACTTATAATGTTACTTTTTCAAAAACAGGTTATGCTAGCAAAACTTTACCTGTAACTGTAATAAATAATCAGAGTACAAGGCTAGATGTTGAATTGATTCCAGATGGTACTGCTATACCAAATTTTTCAGCAACACCAACAAATATTGTAGCAGGACAATCAGTAACATTCACAAATACCACATCGGGGACTGTTACATCAAGAACATGGACCTTTGAAGGAGGAACTCCAGCAACCAGTTCTGCTGCAAGTCCAGGTGCTATTACATACAATACCGCTGGGGTTTATGACGTAATATTATCGGTAGTCAGCAATGGCTGCACAGTCGAAGAACATAAAGTTGATTACATAATCGTTAATCCAGCAATTCCACCAGTTGCAAATTTTTCGGCATCAGCAACAAATGTAGCTCAAGGTACAACAGTTGTGTTTACCGATTTAAGTACAAACGGACCAACATCATGGGCTTGGGTTTTTGACGGAGGAACACCAGCAAGTAGCACTACTCAAAATCCTTCAATTGTTTATAATACTCCTGGCACATATACAGTTAGCCTTACAGCAACAAATGCCTATGGCTCGGACGACGAAGTAAAAACAGCTTATATTACTGTTACAGAGGCTGACTTACTTATGTCGAACGGAACATCTACCCGTTGCAGTGGATTATTTAAAGATTCGGGTGGAGATGCAGCTTATGCTAACAATCTTAATTATACACATACAATATATCCATCTACTCCGGGCGCATATGTCAGATTATCATTCACATCTCTTGATCTTGAGCCAAACGGAGCAAGTTGTTACGATTACATCACAATTTACGATGGGGAATCAACTGCTGCTACAGAAATTGGCACATATTGCGGAACAGATCATACCGTAATAGGTACATCTGGTGTTGTTACCTCAACAGATGCAAGTGGTGCACTTACTATTGTATTCTCATCTGATGGTGGAGTAACTGCTGCAGGATGGGTAGCAGACATTTCATGTTATTCACCAACCGACCCACCAGTTGCTAATTTTACATCAGATGTTACGAGCACTTGCACAGGAATAGTTCAGTTCGAAGATTTATCAACTGGTGCTACTGGATGGTCATGGGTCTTTGGTGATGGAAATACCTCAACTGAGCAAGACCCTCAGCATACTTATACGGCAAATGGAACATATACTGTTGAATTAACAGCAACTAATGCATACGGAATAGATGTTCATGAGATTATTGATATGATTGTAGTTGATATGCCAGTAGCGCCAACAACGACAGGAGCAAGTGCCTGTGGACCAGCATCTCTAACATTATCAGCCTCTGGAGCGGGTACTCTAAATTGGTTTGATGCAGCAATTGATGGAACCCTTGTTAATACAGGAACAAGTTTAACCGACAACTTTACATCAACTACAACATATTATGTTCAATCCGAAATAGACAATTTCTTAATCGAAAATGTTGGTCCTGCCAATAATACAATCGGAGGCGGTGGTTATTTTACAAATACAAACATTCATGGATTACTATTTAATGCTGAAACTGACATTACAATAGTCTCGGCCTACATCTATGTTGGAGCAACTGCTAATAAAACAATAACTGTTAAGGATAGCGACGATCAAACCGTTGCAAGTGTTACTGTTAACGTACCAACTGGTGGTGCACGAGTTACTTTAAACCTTGATGTTCCTGCTGGAACAGGTTACAAATTATTAGGACCAGCATCGCCAAATATGTATAGAAATAATTCTGGTGCTTCGTACCCATATTCAATAGATGGTGTTGTTTCTATTACAGGTTGTACAGCGACAGACCAAGCATTTTACTATTATTTTTACGATATTGAGGTTGAATACAATAATGCTTGTACTAGCTCCAGAACCCCTGTAACAGCAACAATAAATCCAATTCCAACAGATGTTACCGTTACTGGTGGTGGAACACAATGTGGTGGAACAGCAACATTAAATGCAACTGGTGGAACAGGTGGAACTATTTACTGGCAAAACACAACTAGCAATGGTACAAGCACTGCAACGGCATCAACATCGCAATCAGTTTCAACAAGTGGAACATATTATTTCAGAGCACAATCTGCCGAAGGTTGTTGGGGTAATCAAGGCTCAGCTTCTGTAACAATAAATTCAGTTCCAACAGCCGTTACTGTTAGTGGAGGTGGAACACAATGTGGAGGTTCAATGACTTTAACAGCTTCGGGAGGAACTGGCGGAACCATTTATTGGCAAGGGACAACATCAGGTGGCACAAGCACTACAACAGCGAGTTCGTCACAAACGGTATCTGCAAGCGGAACATATTATTTTAGGTCTAGATCTGCGGAAGGATGCTGGGGCCCAGAAGGTTTGGCAACTGTTACAATCAATCCATTACCAGGAGATGTTACAGTTTCTGGAGGCGGAGTTCAATGCGGAGGAACAAGAACTTTAACTGCAACTGGCGGAACAGGTGGTACGATTTATTGGCAAAATACAACAAATAACGGAATAAGCACAACCACAGCATCTTCCTCTCAAGCGGTTTCATCAAGCGGTACTTATTATTTCAGAGCAAGAACAACAGAAGGATGTTGGGGGAATCAAGGTTCCGCTACAGTAACAATAAACCCCGCAGTTAGCGTATCTGTTTCGACAACTCCCGAATCTGCACCAGGAGCGAATGATGGAACTGCAACAGCAGTTATATCAGCTGGCACAGCTCCTTATTCAATCACATGGCAACCATCTTACATTGGAAATCCAATAACAGCACTAACAGGCGGAAACTATTGTGTTACAGTTCAAGATTTCTATAACTGTACAGCCACAGCTTGTGGTACTGTAAGTACAAATGGAGCAGCCCCTGTTGCCGATTTTAGCGCAGATGTTACCGAAGGTTGCGATAATATCACTGTTTCGTTTACAGATGAAAGTGCTAATTTCCCAACTTCATGGGCATGGGATTTTGGCGATGGCGCAACATCAACCGAACAAAATCCTGTTCACGAATACACAACCGTTGGAGGCCATACGGTTAGTCTAACTGCAACAAATTCATCTGGAAGTGATGATTTGATCTTAAATTATTATATTTATGTTGGCGAAACTCCGACATTAGAATTAAGTATGACACAAGAAACTCTTGCAGGTAATGATGGAAGTGCGACAGTTGTAGCAACTGGAGGAAGTATGCCTTATATAGTTGAATGGAATAATGGATTTAATAATTTCACAATTAATGGGCTAACTGCTGGTGAATATTGTGTAACAGTAACAGAAACTGGCAACGATTGCCAAGCCTCTGCATGTATTGATATTACGCAACAAGCATTACCTGCTCCTATTGCTGATTTTGTTGCAGACGATACCGAAGCTTGTCTAAGCTTGACTGTAAACTTTACAGACTTAAGTACTAACAATCCAACAGAATGGCTGTGGGATTTCGGCGATGGAGCAACATCAACAGAGCAAAATCCAACTCATACTTATTCAACTATTGGCGTTTACACAGTTTCGTTAACAGCAACAAATGCAATAGGATCAGACCAAGAGGTAAAAGCAGATTATATTTCTGTTTATGCAAAACCAGCACTTTCTTTCGAAGTAACAAACGAATCTGCTACAGGCATGAACGATGGTTCTATAGAATTAACAATTACTGGAGGAGCTGAACCATACACAATTAACTGGTCGAACAGCGAACATACTTTAATAATTACAGATTTAACTGCTGGAGTTTATTCAGTTGCAGTTATCGACGACAATGGATGTATGAGCACAGGTAGTGCCGAGGTTCAGGTAGCTTCACAGATTTCGCAAAATTTAAAAACAGAAATTATAATTTATCCAAACCCATCGAATGGAATATTTACAATTGAAGCAAACGAAAGTATTACAAGCATTCAGATAATTGATGCTACTGGGAGAATTTGTAACGAAATCTCGGCTAGCGATACAAAAGTAAATATCTCTACTAATTTGGTTTCGGGAGTATATTTTGTAAAAGTTAACACAAGCGAAAATTCTGGATTATTTAAAATGATTGTTCAATAAATTTTAAGTAAATCGAAATTTGAGAGCGGTGCAAGCCGCTTTCTTTTTTATATTTGCAAAAAACAAAACATGAAAATAATTTTCAGATTATTTTTTATTTTTCTCCCGATGTTGTCGCTCGCACAACATCCATCTGAAACTGTAAAAGATAAAAATCTTTATGGTTCAGAAACAAAATGGTCATGTGCCGACAAGCATTTTGGCTACTATTTTTTAAATTATTCAAAACCAATTCCATTAGAAACTAGCATCGAAAACGAAATCAGATCAGGCCTATTTTCAGCTGGTTATACATATCGGCACAAGATTATTTCAATGTTCGACATAGGTGCAGAGTTATCTTATCAAAATAGGCGTAGTACAATTGATAAAAGTTCTAATTCGGTTTTTGACCCTGGAACATTTTATGATAAATTTTATACTTTTCACAATTCAATTACCGCCAATCTTTTTATAAGAATTAATCTCAAAGGAGCTGATTATCGGAATCTAGGCTATTTTGTTGATCTTGGTGCTGGATACTCCTATGCTTACAGTTATGGAAGTGGGTATATTTTAAAAAATGAATCAATAAATCAAAAAACCAGATTTAAAAGACCTTATTATCTCGATCCACTTGGCTACAACTTGTTTATGAGAGCAGGATATAACAATATTGCTGTAATTCTGAGTTGGAACGCAAGCAATTGGATAATTGATTACAGCAATCAAAACTTAAGTTTTGATAGAAGTCCGCTAATGATAGGATTACAAATGAACTTATACGCAAAATAAACAATGAAAAAGTATATAATAATTTACATTCTGATTTTGAGTCCAATTTTGTGTTTTTCGCAAAACGAAACCTACCGAATTGCTCTTTTAAAGTACAATGGAGGTGGCGACTGGTACTCAAATCCTACGGCACTTCCAAATTTAATTGAGTTTTGCAATAAAAATTTAGGAACAAATATAAATAAAGAGCCAGCAACTGTTGAGCCAGGCAGTCCAGAGATTTTCAATTACCCGTTTATTCACATGACAGGGCATGGAAATGTAGTTTTTTCGGAATACGAAGCTAGAAATTTAAGAAATTATCTTATAGCAGGAGGATTTCTGCACATCGACGACAATTATGGAATGGATGAGTATATTCGTCGCGAGTTAAAGAAGGTATTTCCAGAATTAGAATTAATTGAGTTAGCTTTTTCACATCCAGTTTATCAACAAAAATATGATTTTGCCACAGGTATTCCAAAGATACACGAACATGATAATAAATCGCCTCAAGGATTTGGAATTATTTATCAAGGCAGACTTGTTGTTTTCTACAGTTACGAAACCGACTTAGGTGACGGCTGGGAAGACGAAGCTGTTCACAATGACTCATACGAAGTTCGTCTAAAAGCTCTGAAAATGGGAGCAAATCTTATTAACTACGCATTTGAAAACTGATTATTAACAAATAATTATCATTTTGTTAATTAAAAGACAAATTCATCACTAAAAAAATGTTGTTTTAGTGCGAAATAAATTCGCCTCGTATAATTTAGAGACTTATATTTGTGTCGAGATTTTGAATGAGGATATTATTTTTCTAAAACATTTGTTCGTATGAAATTGCTACGGCTCTTTTTTGCTATTGCATTTATTGCAATTACAGTAAATCTGTTTTCTCAAACTGAGGAATATATGTTCACCCACTTTAAGTCTATTGGTGACAAAAATGTTGTTTATTTTAAGATTGACGCACTATCTGATAAAGAAGAACAAGATAGGGTAATCGAAGTCCTTTTGGAAGACGCGTCAATTTTTGATGTAAGTATTTATCCAATTGACAACGTGGCAGTTACATGCCAAATTACAGCTAATCCAGGTATAACAGTACAACATGTTCGTAACTTGCTTCAATCTGCAGGTTATGACATTGATTTAAGCAGTAACTTTTCTGCATTTACGTAATATGTACACCTAT
>JAQVGK010000115.1 GCA_028696755.1 Bacteroidales bacterium
AATACCGATGAGTTTAAAATCAGCTCTGTGCTTAACGAAGGAACAAAGTTAGAAATGACAGTTTATTTAGCTTAATATGAATTCAGAACTAACATACTTTTATCACGCTCTCAAAATTGACAAAGATATTTGTATTGGTTGTACACATTGTATGAAATCTTGTCCAACCGAAGCTATTAGAATTCGTGATGGGAAGGCAGTAATTTATGAAAATAAATGTATCGACTGTGGCGAATGCTTTAGGGTATGTCCTGTAAATGCAATTTATATAAAACAAGATGACTTTTCCGAATTAAGCAATTTTAAGTACAGAATCGCACTTGTTCCGGCAGTGTTTATTGGTCAATTTGCTGATGGTGTAAGAACTTCGCAGATTTATTCATGTTTAAAAAAACTAGGATTTACTCATATTTACGAGGTGGAGCATGGTGTTGGTGGTTTGATAAATCTTGTGCAAGGTTATATGAATGAAAATCCTGAAAAGAAACCATTTATTTCTTCGTTTTGTCCAGCTGTCGTGCGTCTGATTCAGGTTAGATTCCCTTCGCTGGTAAAAAATCTGGTTCACCTTAAAGCTCCGGTTGACCTTGCTTCTGTAACAATATCAGAGCGTTTAACTGATGCTGGAATAAATCGGAAGGATATAGGTATATTTTATATCACCCCTTGTGCTGCAAAGATAGCCGCAGTAAAAAGTCCTGCCGAAAATCAATCATCCTCAATTTCTGGAGTGATTAACATGGATTTCTTATTTAACAAAGTGTCGGTAATGTTAACAAAAGATAATTCGCCGGCAGAACCAATAAATCATAGTCTTTCGGGGCGAGATATTTTGTGGACACTTTCGGGAGGCGAAGCTTCAAATTTTGAAGGTAGGTGTTTTGCCGTTGATGGTTTGCGGAATGTTATTGATTTTCTCGAGAAGATTGAAAATGGGGAAATCGAAAGCAATGGCATAATAGAAATGCGAGTTTGCGATCAAAGCTGCGCAGGAGGCGTGCTAAATCCCAATAATAGGTTTGTGGCTGTAGAGAAGATTAAGAATAGGGCTGTGTATCTTGATTCAAAACTAGATGGCAGAAGTTGTCCTCTTCCTTCGTTTAGTGAAAGCTTTAACACAAGAATAAAAAGCTTGATGAAAATTGAGGAGATTAAACCTAGATCAATTCTTAAGCTTGATGATAATTTGCAAGTAGCGCTTAAAATGGTGGAAACAATAAATAAAACAAAATCTCTTTTGCCAGGAGTAGATTGTGCTGCTTGTGGAGCTCCTTCGTGCAGCGCGCTAGCCGAGGATGTCGCCAGAAAAGAAGCTGCTGTAACAGATTGCATTTTTGTGTCATCACGAACCAACCACTGTGAAGAAACACTAGAAAAAATTTGGAATATTAACAATGTTAAAAGTAAATAGTAATGAAACTTAAAGATATTATTGAAAAACTGAATCTAGAGGTATTAAACTTAGCTAATGACGAATCTGAAGTCGTTGATGCTTATGCTTCCGATTTATTGAGTGATGTTATGGGCAGACCTAAATCAGGTCAAATTTGGATAACTATGCAAACACATCGTAATGTTTCGGCAATATGTTCGCTAAAGGACTTGCCTGCTGTAATTATTACAGGTGGAGGTAAGCCCGACGATGATATGTTGAGTCATGCCAAAGAAGAAGATGTTTGCGTTCTTTCAACAAAGGATTCTTGTTTTAATATTTCTGGGAAATTATATCGAATTTTAAATTGTGAAGTATAAGGCCGATTTACATATTCACACTGTGCTTTCGCCTTGCGGGGATCTCGAAATGAGTCCTGCAAAGATAATTGATGCCGCTAAGGCAAAAGGGCTTGATATTGTTGGCATTACCGACCATAACTCAACTCTTAATGCAATTACTACAGCAAAGTTGGGCGAAAATGTCGGAATTTTTGTTTTGTACGGTGCCGAAATTACCACTCGAGAAGAGGTTCACTGTCTTTGCTTTATACCAAATCCTGAATCGCTGCAGCTGTTACAGCAATTTATCAACTCCCGCACAGTGTTCTTTCCTAACAATTCTGATAAATTTGGTTATCAGCTTGTTGTTGACGAATTAGAGAATATTATTGAAGAGATTCCAAGTCTTCTTATAAATTCTTTGGATTGTGGGATAGAGGAGTTGCAGAAAGTAGTAAGTGATTTTCGTGGAATCTTTATTCCGGCACACATCGACAGAGCAAGTTATAGCTTGAGCTCTCAACTTGGGTTTGTTCCCGATGGACTTATGTTAGATGCAATGGAGCTTAGCAAACATGCCGACAGGAATGATTTTTTTTCAAAGTTTCCATGGTTTAAAAATTACAATTACATTAAAAGTTCTGATGCTCATTTTATTGATGATATTGGTTGCGTCTTTACTGAATTTGAAATGGAATCGGTAAGTTTTGAATGTATTCGTAAAGCTCTTGCAAATAAAAGTTTTCACATATTTTGATTAATGAAGACTCTGGATTTACATATTTCTGATATCGTTCATAATTCAATTCGCGCAGGAGCCAACCGAATAGAGGTTGGAATCGTGAATAACAAAGCGCAAAATATTTGGTCGCTTTCTATTATTGATAACGGATGTGGGATGGATAAAGAAACTTTGCAGGGAGTTCTAAATTCGTTTCATTCGTCACGAAAAGAACGAAAAATAGGGATGGGCTTGGCATTGCTGAAATATCAAGCAGAATTAAGCGACGGAAGCTTTCATGTTTGCTCGGAAAAGGGCATTGGAACCGAAGTTTTGGCAGTTTTTAAGAGAGATCATATCGATAGACAGCCTGATGGAGATATTGCTGGAACAATTGCAGGATTTATTTGCCAGATAAAGGATGTAAATTTTGTTTTTAATTATAATTCGGATGACGAAAATTTCGAAATCAGTTCTGAAGAGATAAAAGATGTTTTTGGCGAAATGGAGCTAAATGATTTCAGCGTTTTTACCGCAATAAAAGAGTTAATTCAAAACTCAATTGCATCTTAATTGTACATGGTTTTTCCTTTTTTGCGAATTTTGCAAAAACCAATAATGATTAAAGTCATGTTTATTTGCTGATAAAAGTCATTATTCTTACAGTTATTCGTAAATTGCACCGAATTCTTTAATGTTTAATAGCAGAAATCTATTTTATTGTTTTGAATGATAATTATCAATATGAGTGTAAGTAGTTGACAATCAGGCTGTTAAAATGTTAAAATCTTCATGATTATTTAGATTATTTATAAATTGGTTGTTATTGTTGTAACAGTGTTAAGAAAATAACAAAACTATTTGTTCCGTATTGTCTTTCTTAATATTTTTGTATCAGATATAAAATTTATTTACACAATATAATAGTTTAAGAAATGAATAAAATTAAAAATCTGGCAGACTTACGAAAAATGAAGGAAGATTTGCAGACAAAAATCCAACTCAGGGAAAGGAGTGATTCTCCTGAAGCTATTATTCAGATCAAAGTGGGTATGGCTACAAGCGGAATTGCATCTGGAGCTAAGGAAGTTATGAATTATTTAGTTGAAGAACTAGATAAACGTAATATCGAAGCCTTGGTTTTACAAGTGGGAGATATGGGTTATTGTTACGCAGAACCTACTATCGAGATTACCCGTCCAGGCGAAGAACCTGTTGTTTTTGGTTATGTTGACATTACCAAAGCTGACGAGATTATTGAGAAATTTATTAAAAATGGCGAATTGGTTGAGGGGATTTTACCAGCCAATTACGAATCAATTGATTAAAAGGAGGCTGGATTATGAATACTACAAAATATAAAATGCAATTGCTGGTATGTGGCGGTACCGGCTGTAAAGCTTCCCAGAGTGAGGAGATAGTTGCAAATCTGAATGCTGAATTAGAATCTCATGGAATAGAGAACGAAGCTAAGGTTGTAATGACTGGATGTTTTGGTTTTTGCGAACAAGGACCAATCGTTAAAATTATTCCAGATAATACTTTTTATACTCAGGTTAAGCCATCTGATGCAAAAGAGATAATAGAAGAACATATTATTAAAGGTCGCAAAGTTCAACGACTCTTATACACCGATCCAACAAACCACGAGCACGTGAGTGATTCGAAACACATGGGAATTTACAAGAAGCAGATAAGAATTGCTTTGCGTAATTGTGGTTATCTGGATCCGGAAAATATTGACGAATCAATTGCACGCGAGGCATATCAGGCTTTGGGTAAAGCACTTACAGAGATGACTCCAGCAATGGTAATCAACGAGATTAAAAAGTCTGGTTTACGCGGTAGAGGCGGAGGTGGTTTTCCAACTGGTTTAAAATGGGAACTTGCAGCAAAAAATGCAGCTGATCAAAAATATGTTGTTTGTAACGCCGATGAAGGTGATCCTGGAGCATTTATGGATAGATCGGTACTCGAAGGTGACCCACATTCAGTTCTCGAAGCAATGGCAATTTGTGGTTACTGTATTGGTGCATCAAAAGGTCTTATTTATATCCGCGCCGAGTATCCTCTTGCAATTAAGCGTCTTAAAATTGCGATTAAACAGGCAATGGATTTTGGTTTATTAGGAAAAGATATTCTTGGAACTGGCTTTAGTTTCGATATCGAATTGAGATATGGTGCAGGTGCGTTTGTATGTGGGGAAGTAACTGCACTTATCCATTCGATGGAAGGCGAACGTGGCGAACCTACTGTTAAGCCTCCATTCCCAGCAGAATCTGGGTATCTTGGAAAACCAACCAACGTAAACAATGTAGAAACTTTTGCTTCTATTCCAGTAATTCTTTTAAAAGGTGCAGAATGGTTTGCTTCTATCGGAACAGAAAAGTCGAAAGGTACAAAAGTTTTTGCTCTCGCTGGTAAAATCAATAATGTTGGACTTATCGAAGTGCCAATGGGTATCACTTTGCGCGAAGTTATTTTCGAGATAGGTGGTGGAATTAAAAACGGGAAAAAATTTAAAGCTGTTCAAACCGGTGGCCCTTCGGGTGGTTGTTTAACAGAGAAGGATCTTGATACTCCTATCGATTTCGACAACCTTCTTGCTGCAGGGTCTATGATGGGCTCAGGTGGTATGATTGTTATGGACGAAGATGATTGCATGGTGTCTATTGCTAAATTCTTCCTCGAATTTACAGTCGAAGAATCTTGTGGTAAGTGTTCGCCTTGTCGTATCGGAAATAAGCGCTTACACGAAATGCTTACAAAAATTACCGAAGGTAAAGGTACAATGGAGGATCTAGAGTTACTTAAAAATCTTTGTGAAGTAATTAAAGATACTTCACTATGCGGATTAGGTCAAACTTCTCCTAACCCTGTATTGTCAACTCTTGCAAATTTTTGGGATGAGTATGTAGAGCATGTTACCGACAAAAAATGTCGTGCAGGACACTGTACTGCCCTTAAACAATATATTATCGACAAAGAAGCTTGTGTTGGTTGTACAGCCTGCGCAAGAGTTTGTCCAGTTAGCGCAATCAGCGGCGAACGTAAAATGCCTCACGAAATAAATCAAGATATTTGTATCAAGTGTGGTGCATGTTACGAGAAGTGTAAATTCAGTGCAATATTCATTAAATAATGGGAGGCTGCCAAATGAGTCTTATAAATATAAAAATAAACGGAAAAGATTTGCAGGTCGAAGCAGGAACAACTGTTCTGCAGGCTGCCAAGAAAATCGGTATCGAGATTCCAACTTTGTGTTACATGAATCTCCACGACTTAAACATTGAACATAATCCTGGTGGTTGCAGAATTTGTGTTGTCGAAATTGTTGGTCGTAGAAATCTTGCACCTTCTTGTGTTACTAAAGTTTGGGAAGGCATGGAAGTTAAAACTCACACTATGAGAGTTCTTAATGCTAGAAGAACAGTGATGGAACTAATTCTATCCGACCATCCTTTTGAGTGCTTAACATGTGCTAAAAATGGTACTTGCGATTTGCAGAAAATGGCACAAGATCTTGGTGTTCGTGAAATCCATTATCAAGGCGAGCAATCATCTTACAAAGAAGATAATTCTCCAGCAATTATTCGCGATATGGATAAGTGTATCATGTGTCGTCGTTGCGAAACTATGTGTAACGACGTCCAGACTTGTGGTGTATTAAGCGGAATTAACAGAGGATTTACTTCTGTTGTGGCTCCAGCTTTCGAGCAAGATTTAATCAAATCTCCTTGTACTTTCTGTGGTCAGTGTGTTGCAGTTTGTCCAACTGGAGCTCTTACTGAACGGGATTATACTAATAAAGTTATCAGGGCTTTAGCTGATCCAACAAAAACTGTAATCGTTCAAACTGCCCCTGCTGTGCGTGTTGCTCTAGGCGAAGAATTCGGAATGCCTGCAGGAACAATTGTTACTGGAAAAATGGTTGCTGCTTTACGTCGTATTGGATTCGATAAAGTTTTCGACACTGATTTTGCTGCTGACTTAACAATTATGGAAGAAGGTACAGAATTGCTCGGTCGTTTAACTAAATTCTTAAACGGTGACAAAAACGTTAAATTGCCTCTTCTTACTTCTTGTTGTCCGGGTTGGGTTAATTTCTTTGAACATCAGTTCCCAGAAATGAGAGAAATTCCTTCAACAGCAAAATCTCCACAACAAATGTTTGGTGCTATTGCAAAAACATATATGGCCGATAAACTTAATGTTAAACGCGAAGATTTGGTTGTTGTATCTGTAATGCCTTGTTTGGCTAAGAAATACGAAGCTCAGCGCGAAGAGTTTGCTGTAAATGGAAATCCAGATGTTGACTTTTCAATTTCTACTCGCGAACTAGCTCATTTAATTAAACAAAGTATTGGTGATATTAAAGATTTACCTGATGAGGATTTTGATAATCTTATGGGCCAGTCAACTGGTGCTGGTGTGATTTTTGGAAATACAGGTGGTGTTATCGAAGCTGCTTGTCGTACCGCTTACGAAGTTTACACTAAGAAAAAACTCGAGAAAGTTGAGTTTGAACAACTACGTGGTTTCGAAGGTGTGCGCTCAGCCGAGGTTGATTTCGACGGACTAAAGTTGAATATCGGTATTGCTCATGGTTTGGGTAATGCGCGTAAGCTTCTCGAAAGTATTAAGAGTGGTGAATCGCACTTCCATGCAATCGAAATAATGGCTTGCCCAGGTGGTTGTATCGGTGGTGGTGGACAGCCATTGCACCACGGAAATTCGGAAATTCTTAAAGCAAGAGCTGCTGCTATTTACCGCGAGGACGAAGGTAAAGCAATTCGTAAATCGCACGAAAATCCTGAAATTGTAACTCTTTATAACGAATTTTTAGGACAGCCAATGAGCGAAAAAGCTCATCACTTGCTGCATACCGAGTATTTTGATAAGAAAAAAACTATTTACATTGAAAAATAAAACGAAAAAGTCATGTCAAGCATTCATATAAAATTAAAAGAAAAAGATTGTCAGGATATCAAAGAGATATGCCAATCATTTAATAACGAGCCAGGCGAATTAATAAATGTGCTTCATAAAACTCAGGAGCACTTCGGTTACTTGCCTGCTGAAGTTCAAGAAGTTATTGCGAGCCATCTCAATGTTTCGGTTGCAAAAGTGTACGGTGTAGTTACATTTTACAGCTTCTTTACAATGACTACTAAAGGTCAGTATCCAATTTCAATTTGTACTGGTACTGCATGTTATGTAAGAGGCGCAGAAAAAGTTCTCGAAGAAATCAAAAAAGAACTCGGCATTAACGTTGGTGACACAACTGCAGATGGTAAATTCTCACTTTCATGCTTACGCTGTGTTGGTGCCTGCGGACTTGCTCCTGTGATAATGGTCGGTGATAAAACTTACGGACGCGTTGCTCCCGAGGATGTTAAAAAGATTATAGAGGATTTCAATTCATAATTTCATAGTTAGTTTGTTTGTTTCTTAAAAGGGAAGGCAGATCCTTCTGCCAACCCTTTTTGAAATCACAAATAGCAAATTACAAATCACAAATTAATACTCTGTAGTTTTTTTTGGAATTTGTTTTTTGTAATTTGGAATTTACTGATGCTACCACACTAAATTTGCTGAGCATAGTCGAAACAACATAAGTGTCGAACTCCAAAAATTTAGTAAAAGCATCAGTGGTTTATAAAAAGGATTCATAGTTAAGATTCATAGTTAGTTTGTTTGTTTCAAAAAGGCCGGGACTCCCAATTCCGGTCTTTTTCTTATTGATATTTTGTGTAGAAGAAAATATTTATCATTTTTTCTGACAGTTAAAAAAAAATTGTATATTTGGATGTTATATTTTATTACTGACCTAAAATACAAACAACATGAAGTGTCTGCAAATTGGATTTGTCGTTCTAGCTGTCTTTCTGTGCTCAGGCTTTTTAAAGGCACAAGATAATATCAGTCTTTTTGCCGAGGATGGAACAGAATGGAGTGTGGGGAATTTTTCTTGGCACCCAAGCTTACCAATGAATATGATTCTTATTAAAATGTCGGGCGATACAGTTATTGAAGAACAAGTTTATTATAAACTTTGGAGGAGTGACGATATTATAACTGAGCAAAACCCTGGTGAAATTGATGCTTTTGTCAGGGTTTCGGAGGATAGATTGCTTATTTATCGAACATTGAATGGGAATGAACAAGTAGTTTTTGACTATAAACTACTGTCAGGGGAGTTTCCACAACTTTATATGTCAAGAAGTGTCGCTAATGGTGGAGCTCCAATAACAATGGAAGTTTGCGGTCTAACAGAACAAAGCTATTGTGGAGTAGTACGAAAAAAATGGAGTTTATGTGGTGTTGGGGATAATTATGGTTCTGAAACTTGGATTCAAGGTGTTGGTCCTTTAGCTGGGATTTTGTTTGCTAATGATCATTTTGCGATGGTTACTGGTTTTTATCCTAA
>JAQVGK010000116.1 GCA_028696755.1 Bacteroidales bacterium
GTTAATTCGCGTTAAGTTTTAAGAAGGCGTCAGCAAAAATATATGAGTTAATTTGGATTATTGTGTTTTACGAGTAATTTGTGCAATTGTCTGATATTCAGCTAGTTACACAATTCTGTCATTGGTACAATCTAATGACTAAAAGATTACACTAGTCAGCAAAAAAATGAGTGCGAAATTCACACTCTTTTCACATTATTCATTTTATTCAGAAATTATCATTTACTCTTATTTATCATTTTTGTTGCCACCAATTTGTCATCAAAAAATACATTTAAGAAATAAATTCCATCCGAAAGCTCTGCAATACTAATACTATTATCGGTCGCCAATTTGTGTTGTTCTATCAGAATTTTACCACTAATATCAGTCACATTTACTGTAACAATTTGATCTTTCAGAGAAATAGCATCAACAAAAACAACTGAATTTGCTGGATTAGGAAATATAGTAAAATTTCCATTAACATTCATGTATGCAATATCAGTAATAATTGTAAGATGCAATGTGACTATACTATCGCAACCATTTGCTGCAAGGAATGTTTGTGTATAATCTCCGCTTTCGGTATAAGTTGTTTCATTCCATGTGTATGTTTGGCCTGTCTCAGAAAATTCATGTTCAACAATTGGCAAAACACTTAAATCCAAATGTACAACGCTATCACAATCAAAAATTGAAGTAGTATTTAAAGTGTATTCCCCATCCGCATATAATTCATCTTCACCAAAGATATAGACATCTCCTTCGCAAATTGCATCAATAATATTTATTTCATAATCAGGATTAACTGTAAAAATAAAATCTTCGCTCAAAACCTGGCATCCGTTATCAGAAATTTCGCAATTAACTACTGCCGAGCCTGCACTAATAGCAGTAATAACGACTTCATTATCCGGTGCAGTTTGCTCAATGCTAATAATCTCCGCATTAGAATTATACCAAGTTCCTGCAACGTCCGAACCAATATTCACACTTTCTCCTGCACATGTAAAATTGCTACCATTTAAAACTGGAGTAAGAGCATTCTTTATCGTTATAGTTTGATTTATTACCGCACCTGGACAGGATTCTGGATTATAAGAGCATAAACTTCTAACATCAAAAGAAATAGTTGAATTTTCTGCAACATATGGCGGAACTGTTCCACCTAATGTTAAAGTATTTGCAGTATTATCAACTGAGGTAATAATCCAATTTGGCAGCAAACTAAGATCAACAGCATCATCGTCTGCACCTATTGAATAAACAAGATTTAATTCTTCGCTCGGGCAATACTCAGTGTTTCCACTTAGAAAAGAAATTGAATTTTGATCACAAATTGTAATAAAAATGTCATCAGAAAACAAACTTGCTGGACTGTTGCATGAGCTAGCGGCATAATCGTTATGTACATCTGTATCACAGCCTTCGGCACCATTTGCAGTAAAGGTTGTAAAAAGATTAGAGCCAGAATTTGTGCATGATTGTATTTCTGCATTAAATCTATATAAACCTGGTTCGTTAAACACCATTGAGAGAGCAACGGGGCGATTACGACTCACACAATAGTTGTCAAAAATGCCTAAGGTAAAAGCTTTGTACGTTATAAACAGAGGCCTAACAGAAAGGTATCCACTACCCTCTGTAATACTTTGTGTCATATAATCCGTTCCCTGGCTACGAACAGTATATTCAATGCTTCCATACTCACTAACATTACCAATTGGATTTTCAAAATCATCTTTATAAATTGAATATTGAATTGCGCACAATTGGTCCACTAAACCATTTGAATAAACGCGAGCCGTACAAGTAATTTCTGTACCAGAGTAATAATAATCTTCAATCTCTGTATATTGAACCTCAGGAATCTGAGCGTAGCAAATAGGCGCAGATCCAAAAGATAGTGCAAAAAGAATAAGTTTTGTAAATGTTTTCATAATCTAGTTTTTAATTAATTTATATTTTACAGTTTTGTTAATTGTGCAAATGCTAACTATATACATACCTGTAGCTAATTCAGAAACATCACAAGTGATTTTATCATTTGATAGAATTGTTTTTGATGAAACAATTCTACCGTTTAAATCGGTTATGCAAACATTTTGAATCTGAATTTGCGACGAAATAATATTTAATAAATCATCAACTGGATTTGGAAATATTTGAATATTCTTCCAAATCTCATCCTCTACAGAAGTTAATGAAACAACTGATGTAAATACACATTCTGACTCGTTTCCATAAAAATCTGTAACAGACCATGTTACATCAATCGTTCCTGGATAAAACTCTGTTCCAGCCAAGCTTGGCAAATGATTATAATCATTAGTTATTAAAATTGGACCGTCGCAATTATCAGATAAAGAAATAATATCAAATTCATTCCCATTTACAAAGTAAGTAAGCTCTCCAAATGCCAAAGTTATCGTATCTGGCTCTGGACAAGAAAAGATCGGTGCTGTGGTATCCGTTACATTTATCGTAAAATCAAAAACTGTTGAATTTCCCGATTCATCGTTAACAGTTAAACTGCACACTCTAAATCCGGTTAGAAAAACTCCAGCTACTGGTGATTGTGTTATCTCCAACAATTCGGATGAAGTACAATTATCACTAATTGAGAATATCTGAGAGTAATCAGGCATCGTTGCTTGACAATCAGCTTCGGCTTCAATAGAAAATGTAGTTGTTTCATAGTTGACTATTGGAGAAATAGAATCCTCGACGGAAATTTCAAAACTTATCTCCTGAAAATTATCTGCTTCATCATAAGCGCGAAGGTAAGCCTGATAAACTCCCTTTCCAAGTATATATCCTGGATATGGATATTGAGTGTAAATAATATTTTCAGTTGAGCTTATTTCATCATTTGCACTCATCATATTTCTTAAATCAGGCATAAGCAATTCGCAATTCTCATTCACATAAAGCACAGTATCATTATGAATAGAGGTAATTGCAGGAGCGACTTCATCAGCAGTAATAGAATTTATATACCCACTTAAATAAGAGCTTAAATCAATCTGATGAATTTTTTGTTTTATTGAAATTATTTGAGTTAGCTTCTCGTTGCTGGCATAAAATGTAAGATTGTTGTTGCTGGTAATGCCTTCGACCTGATGTAGCGTTTCGGAGAAACCTATTTTTCGGCGATTCCCACTAAAATAATTATTTCCCTCAAAATCATAGAGCAAATAGAAAAACGGCTGAACAAAACTAGAATAGCCACATAACACAACCAGTTTCTTAGCGCGATTATAATAAGCTCCGGTAACCAGACCAGATACATCCAGCTCTGATTTGTAATAGGCAGTATGTGTGCCTGGGTATTTTGATAGCGAATACAATTTAGTTTTCTCAGAAACCCATTGCTTTGTAAAAAGATAAATACTGTCGGTTGAAACTATAAATGCCTCGCAATCAAAATCAGTTTCATTTGCTTCTGTTGGAGAAAAATCTGTTTGATCGGAGTAAGAAAACCATATTGTATCAATAACTGGACTATTATTTAAAAGACTTTGCTTTTCGACTCTTAATATTCTTAAGTTCGTTCTGTTACCCGAAACATTATTTCCAAAATCTCCAAGATAAATATAATTGCTATCCTGAGAGATTTCCTCTTGATCAACATTTGATGTTCCTGTTAGCTCCCAAGTTTCATACATTGATGAAGCTGAAAAACTAAAGGAGTACAAATTAACGTCGGAATTGTCATTATGTGTCCAGAGTTTGTTATTCCAAAAAATCAATCCCGAAGTTTCCATCATTATATCAGGCAATTCAAAACTTACAGCTGCAGAAATAGATGAATTAGCATAAGCGCATGTGCCATCATTATCTGTTGCCGATGAATTATAGTTTATGGCAAGCGGATCGGTGCAACCTTGTGTTTGTGCGTTACACATAAAAGGGAAAGTGAATACTAGTGCAATAATTAATGTTTTCATAACAATGTCAATAATTTTGTAAAATTTATATAAAAATAGTGTAAATATTTTAAAAATAAAATGCATTGTTTTTTAACATATAAAAAATTGAGATTGTTTAGTTCTTTAAAACTCATAAGGCTTCATATATGTTTAATGGAAAATTTGTGTTGTATAAAATAAATATTTGCGTTAAGCTCGAAATAATACAAATTAAAATGGCATAAAAAACTTCATTATTGAATTAAACAATCCTAAATCCTTTATTTGTAAAATAGTTGGCTATAATGTCAGTATGATCACCTGGAACGATAAGATGGTGATTTCCAAGAGGAAATTCCCTTAAAATGAATAATGATTTTTTTGACATTAATATTTTTGCTTGAGTACGACAAGCACGATTAGAGTCGTCGGTACCAATCACTTCACCAAGAGATAGAAAACAATATTCAAGTTTTCGATCTATCCTAAAAATTGTCACTTGCTGATTCTTTAAATTTCCTCGCACGGCAGCGCCTTTACAGGTTTCGAAATGAGTGTCGATTTTATAGTTTTCGAGCAGATTTAATGGTGCTGTACAATGAGCAAAAGTTGCATATTCGCGGTTTGCATGAATTAAGTTTGCCATCCATGGAATTGATCCATTAAGTCGGAAAAGAGAAAGCATACCGGCAGCCGAGCACAAATCTCCTTCGCAAATTGCAGGAATATTTACCGAATTTAAAGCTGCAAGAGCAAGGCAAGGAGTATAGTTTTTGTCTTTAAGCAAACCAAAACATTCAAGGGCGACAGCATCTAAATTATTTGATTTAATTAGTGCGTTCAGTTTTGAGGTAATAACTTGTGTTTCATTAAACGAATCAAAACTTTTGTTTTGGAAAGTCTCTGCAAACAAATTATCTGTTGTAGCAGGCTCGGCACTTAGTAGTTCATCGTGCGTAAATTCTGCAATATCAATATTTAAAACTTCCTTGATTAATCCAGAATCTGGAATACTTGCAACAAGCCAATCAGCCGGTTTACCAATCAAGCCAAGCTTAAAAGATTTCTCAAGTCCCGAATAATTAAGATAATCAGCTAAAGGAGAAAAACTATCAAGTTTCTTTAAGTCAAATATTCGAGTGCTTATCCCTTTTTCGTTTAACAAAGCTTTTACTTCGGTTGCCGAAGCCCAAGAGTTATCCTCATTACTTGCGATAAAGCTGTATCGTTTATGAGCAGAAATACGCTTGAGAGCATTATGTTCTGAGCCACCTGTTAAGAACCAAATAACATCCGGATTATCATTAACAAAATCGCTATGATTTACACCTTTGAACTTTTTGACAAAGCCGTTAATAGCATTTTCTACTATTTGTTCGGGGCAATCATTTGCCGCAGCAATATAGATTTTCAAGTTTCAGTTCTTTAGTTAAACAAAAGCCATTATTTAACGGCTATGGTTTCGATCTCAACAAGAACGCCTAGAGGAAGACCTTTTACAGCATAAGCAGCACGAGCAGGAGGATTATTTTTATAATAGCTACCGTAAACTTCGTTCATAGCTTTAAAATTTTCCATATCGCTCAAAAGACAAGTTGATTTAACAACATTGTCGAAAGTATAACCTGCTTCGGTAAGAATGGCTTCGATATTTTTCATTACCTGTTCTGTTTGAGCAGTAATTCCATCAGGAACTGTACTAGTTTCTGGGTTCATTGGAATCTGACCGCTTATAAACAACATTCCGTTAACTTCGATTGCCTGACTGTAAGGTCCAATTGCTTTTGGTGCATTCTCGGTATTGATAACTTTTTTCATTTTTTTTTGTTTTTAAGTATATTTACAAAAAAGCCATAATTATTTACAAAATTAAGTAAAAAATCATGGCTTAATTATTTATTTTCTAGAAATTATATTCTTTTGGTTGAATTTCGCCTCTAAGTACCATCAGTCCATTCATTGCAAGAGCCGACATTTCGTCTTCGCCAGGATAAACTTTCATTGGAGCGATAAAAGCAGTCATTTCATCAACAAAAGCGCAGAATTGTTTATTGTAAGCGATACCACCAGTTAAAATGATTGCATCAACTTTACCTTTTAAAACTGTAGCACACTGACCGATTTCTTTAGCAACTTGATAAGCCATTGCATCGGAAATAAACTGAGCTTTTTCATCACCGTTTTTCGCTCTCATTTCAACTTCGTAAGCGTCGTTGGTTCCAAGATAAGCAGTGAAACCACCTTTACCTTTAAGCATAAGTTTTACTTCGTCGTGAGAATATTTTCCACTAAAGCAGAGTTTTGCCAACTGACCTGCAGGCAAAGTACCAGAGCGTTCTGGCGAGAAAGGTCCATCTCCGTTAAGTGCATTATTAACATCAACAATTTTACCTTGACGATGAGCTCCAACAGAAATACCACCACCTAAGTGAGCTACGATAAGATTTAACTCTTCGTAAACCAAATTATGCTCGCGTGCATATCTTCGTGCAGTTGCTTTTTGATTTAAAGCGTGCAAAATAGATATTCTTTCGAAATTTGGATGTCCAGCTACTCTTGCAATATCGTCGAGTTCGTCAACCACAACTGGATCGGTGATGTATGCTTTCACATCTTTAAGTCCTTTTGCAATATCGTCGGCGATAAATCCACCAAGATTGCTGGCATGTTCGCCAAAAGGAGAATTGAGCATATCATTTTTCATCTTATCATTAACTTCGTAAACACCAGAAGGAATTGGTTTTATTAAACCGCCTCTGCCCATTATGCAGCAAATAGTGTTTACATCCTGCCCTGCTTCTTTCAACTCACGTAAAATCGTTTCTTTTCTAAACTCGTACTGATCGGTGATATTGTTAAATGGTTTTAACTCCTCGGCCGAATGTTTGATATTTTTTAGAAAGACATTTTTTTCGTTTTCGAATACCGCGATTTTCGTAGATGTTGATCCCGGATTGATTGCTAAAATTCTGTTTATCATTTATAAATATTTATTTGGTTTTACTTTGCTGTTAATGCTGCAAGAGCAATTGAATAAGTTTTAGTCTGAGCTGAATCACCACGTGATGATAATACTGCGGGGCATTTTGCACCTACGAGCATTGCGCCAAGCTGAGCGTCGAGAAGTTTGCTGGCAGTTTTGTAGAATACATTTGCCGACTCGATATTTGGGAAAACCAAACAATCAGCTTCGCCATCAACTACAGATTTTAGTTTCTTTATTTGTACGCACTCTTTATCAATTGCAACATCGAGAGCTAAAGGACCGTCGATTAAAGCGCCTTTAATTTGCTCGCGTTCGGCCATTTTACTGATAATTGCAGCATCAACGCAAGCTGGCATGGCAGCCGACATTTGCTCGGTAGCAGCAATAAGAGCAACTTTTGGTTTTTCTATTCCTAAAGCTTTAGCTACACTAATTGTATAATTTGTAATTGCAATTTTTTGACTTAAATCTGGAGCTGGGATAACTGCCACATCACTAACAATAAGCAATTTTGGATAGTTATTCACTTCCATCACGACAATGTGACTAAGAATAGCTTTTGGAGGCAATAGTCCAGTGTCCTTGTTTAAAATTGCACGCATATATTTATCTGTACTAACAAGACCTTTCATTAGAAAGTCTGCTTCTCCATCGTTAATTAGTTTCACAGCGAGATTTGCAGCTTTCATTTCGTCGGCTTCCTGCACGATTTTAAACTTATTTACATCAATTTTTTCGTGAGCACAAACTTCGCGAATAGTTTTTTCATCACCAACGAGGATTCCTTCAACAATGCCTAAATCAATTGCATTACTAACGGCTTCGATTGTGTGTGCATCATTTGCAAAAGCAACAGAAAGTCTTTTTTTGGGTTTTGATTTTACAGCTTGGATGATGTCATCCATTTTAGTGATATTCATAACAATAATGGTTAAAATTTAGTGCCCTAAAAATAGTACAAAATGAGAAACTACAAAAGGATTTTAGCAGTTTTTTAAACTTTTGAGGAAATTTTTCAAAACTGGACTAACGGTCTCGAAAGAATGGATTTTAGATAATTATACTCAACCTTCATAAAATGTTGTAACCCAAACGAATAAAACGAAAGCAGATATCAAAACATCTGCTTTCATTTATTTATTATGCTAATTCTACAAATAGCAAAATTTATCAACACAAAGGAAAAAATCCCTTATTCCCCAAACACCAATCTTACAGTATCCATAGCGATTACCAATTCCTCGTTTGTAGTTATTGTCATAACCTTAACTTTAGAATCTGGTAAGCTTAGTTCCATGTCCTTGCCTTTTATACCTTGATTTAGTTCGAAGTTAACGGTAATTCCAAGATAGCTCATATCACTGAAAACCAATTTACGTGTATTGCATGAGTTTTCTCCAATTCCACCTGTCATAATGATAAGGTCAACACCATCCATTACAGCAGCGTAAGAACCGATATATTTCTTCACGCGATGAGCATACATATCAAGAGTTAGAGTTGCTCTTTCGTTGCCTTTTAATGAGGCATCTTCGAGATCTCTCATATCCGAAGAAATTTCGGAGAATCCATTAGAACCGCAATTTTTATTGATAAATGAGTTTGCCTGCTGAGTAGTCATGTGTTCTTTTTCCATAATGAAAAGGAGAGCGCCTAAATCGAGATCACCAGTTCTGGTACCCATCATCAGACCTTCTACTGGGGTGAATCCCATTGAGGTATCAACAGATTTTCCATATTTAATTGCAGTAATAGAAGCACCATTACCTAAGTGACAAGTAATAATTTTCTTTTCTTCGATATTCCATCCTAATAATTTACAAGCTTTCTCAGCAACAAATTTGTGACTGGTACCATGGAATCCATAACGACGAATTTTATAGTCTTTGTACATTTTGTAAGGAATTGGG